>JBOFUF010000129.1:0-10795 GCA_051652445.1 Shewanella sp. | reverse complement strand
GTTTGCAGACTCGCTTGCGTCATGGGCAAGTGATTTCAACCGTCACTCAAATAACGAATAACGAATAACACCAGCAAGGCTAACATTGTCTTAAAACACAAAAGGAACCTTAAGGTTCCTTTTGTTTCAAATGTGTCTGGTAAAAAACACTATTTGGTTTTTCTGTCTTTGATATGGCTTTGTGCGCGCTTGCGGCGGCGCTCTTGGCTCATAGTCAATTTTTCAGTCTTGTTTTCAAATGGGTTATCGCCCTCTTGGAAACGCAGCTGGATTGGCGTACCGACGACTTTCAATGAACGACGGAAGTAGTTCATCATGTAGCGCTTGTACGAGTCAGGCAGTCTGCTCACTTGGTTACCGTGAATGACCACGATTGGTGGATTGTAACCACCGGCGTGAGCGTATTTAAGTTTCACACGGCGACCATTCACTAAGGGTGGCTGGTGATCATCCTGCGACATTTGCATAATACGAGTCAACATAGAAGTACTGACTCGACGCGTAGCACTGTCGTAGGCTTCTTCAATCGATTCAAATAAATGGCCAACACCGGTTCCGTGCAGCGCCGAAATAAAGTGAATACGGGCAAAATCGATAAAGCCAAGACGACGATCAAGCTCGCTCTTCACTCTGTCTTTAATCCCTTGATCGATACCGTCCCACTTGTTGACAGCGATCACCAAGGCACGACCCGCATTTAGCGCGAAACCTAACAAACCTAAATCTTGCTCGGCAATCCCCTCACGGGCATCGATGATAAGTAATACCACGTTAGCATCTTCAACCGCTTTTAAGGTTTTGATCACTGAGAATTTCTCAATGACTTGATGTACTTTACTGCGACGACGAACACCCGCGGTATCAATAAGCACATACTCGCGACCTTCACGTTCCATTGGAATGTAAATACTGTCACGGGTCGTGCCGGGTTCATCAAATACCACGACGCGCTCTTCGCCTAGAATACGGTTAGTCAGGGTTGACTTACCTACGTTAGGTTTACCGATGATCGCCAGTTTGATCGGCAAATCTTGCAGACGCTTTTGCTCGGCTTCAGCTTCTTCTTCGGTATATTCACGCTCTTCGGTAACGTCGTCTTCGCCTTGACGCACAATGCCCATCGCTTCGGCATAAGGAGTCAGCGCGTATTCGATCATATTGGTCACGCCGCGCCCTTGGGACGCCGCCATTTGGTAAACTTCACCTAGACCTAAAGACCAAAACTCGGCACAAGCCGAATCGGCATCGATACCGTCAACCTTGTTAGCGACCACAAAGGTGGTTTTTTGACGGCTACGTAAATGTTGAGCAATCGACAAGTCCGCGGCGGTTAAACCGGCGCGCGCATCGGTCATAAATAAAACCACATCGGCTTCTTCAATGGCGGCAAGGGATTGCTCAGCCATTTTCGTCTCGATCCCTTCTTCAGTGCCATCGATACCACCAGTATCAACCACAATGAACTCATAGCCGGATAAGAATGCTCGACCATATTTACGGTCACGTGTTAGGCCAGGAAAGTCAGCAACCAGCGCATCACGCGTTCGCGTAAGACGATTGAATAGGGTGGATTTACCGACGTTCGGCCGACCAACAAGGGCCACTACAGGGATCATGATTTTGCCTCTAAAAAACGATTCAATAAAAAAACCCCCGGAACACACTCCCAGGGGCTCTGCAAGGATAACACTTTTACCTATGGAAGTGTTACAACAGCTAACTTTCCACTGCGACCTTGAACATAGATTTTATCATCCACCACTAGCGGCTGGCTGAATAATCCTGCACTGTCTACTTGGACACGACCCACAATTGTCCCTGTATTGCGATCGATGAAGTGTAAATAACCTTCGAAATCACCCACAACTAAATAGTCTTTATATACCGCTGGTGATGTCACAGTGCGGTTAGCTAACTCAGAGTTGCTCCACAGTTCTAAACCGTTACGTTTATCAACCGAATAGATACGGCTGTGATCGTCAACTAAGTACAAGCTTAACCCCACTGCGGCTAACTCATTAAAGCTAGAATACTTACGAGTCCATACTACTCGACCCGTGCGCAGTTCCATCGACACTAAATTACCGTTGTAACTGACAGCATATAAGTTGTCACCGAGGACCAAGGGCGTCATATCTACGTCGGCCATACGCGTAAACTCGTTACCACCCGTTGGATTGTAAATCGCCTGTTCCCACGCTGCTTGACCATTATTTTTAATCACAACAGCCACTTTGCCATCAGCAGTACCGATGAAAAAACCACCCGCTTCATAAGCGGCAGAACCTGTACCACGCAAGGTCAGGTTAGGTAATTGCATTTTATACACCCATAGCTTAGCGCCAGTATCAACGCTAAACGCCTCGAGTGAGCCTGAACTAGTGCTGACCACCACGACATCATCTGCCACAGTAGGGGCAGACAGTAATTCACCGCCAGCAACAACATGCCATAACACTTGGCCATCTTCGGCGTTCAACGCGGCAAGCAGCCCGCTTTCTCCACCTAAAAAGACTTTATTTCGCGCGGCGGTCACGCCGGCAGCAATACGCGCACCGTTGTTTTTTGCTAAAGCATTATCTCGAAACTCTTCGCTAAAATCCTTAGTCCAAACGCGCTCGCCAGTGCCCTCATCGAAGGCTACCACTTCGCCATAACGATCGGCAGCAAAGATTTTGCCATAACTTACCGCTGGGGCGAGGCGAGAATAATAATCACCCACACCATTGCCAACTGAGGCACTCCAGCTCACTTCAGGAAACACTGTCGCCTGAATGGCTGTTAACTCACTCACTGGCTCGTCTTCAACATCACTCGACGAACAGGCAGATAACATGGCTAGACTTAATCCAGCAGCTAGCAGGTTTTTGCACCAAGACTTCATCAAGGGATCCCTTATGCCTTACTTAGGCTATCAAGTTTGATTTTAAGCGCAGGGCTTATCACCACACCACCATTGTCCATGGCAGCTTGATAAGCGGTTTTCGCTTTATCAACTTCACCTTGACGCACTAAGAAATCACCTTTTAATTCATCGCGCTGAGCGAAGAAAGCTTTATCTGTTATTTTATCTAAGCTGGCTAGAGCTGCATCAATTTGACCTTGCTCAGCTTGTACTCGGGCTAAACGCAACGTCGCAATCACATCTAAACCCGCACCGGGTTTAGCCGCAATCACCTTGTTTAAAGCATCAATCGCTTTAGGGTAATCTTTGGCTTCTACCGCAGTTTTTGCCACGATAAGTTCCAGCAACGCTTGATAGCCCTTTTGATCGTGACTCTTAGAAAACTCGGCAGCACCTGCCAGCATTGCGGCTTCATCGATAGATGTTGTGGTCAATTTTTGGAACGCTTTTGAAGCTTCTTCCGCTTGCGCCACTTTAACGTCAGAATAATAATTCCACGCATATAGGCCGCCTAAACCCACTACCGCACCGATTAAAATTGAATTTCCGTAATCTTTCCAGAACTGCTTGATAGCATCAACTTGTTGTTCTTCTGTGCTATAAATTTCCACGCGCACGTCCCCTTTTGATCAATTAACTTAAATTGCCAGTTCAGCTAAAAATGCGCTTAAGGCATTTCGAGCAACCCGTTGTTGTTCGATGTCATTGCGTAAATGTTTAACCGTCACCATGCCTTCGGCCAGCTCATCTTCGCCTATCAGTAACGCCACGCTCGCACCACTTTTGTCGGCACGCTTCATTTGTTTCTTCACGTTACCGCCACCGCAGTGACTCATCACCTTAAGGTTTGGCAGTGCGTTACGTAATTCCTGCGCAACCTTGATGGCTTCAACTAGACAGCTATCACCCATGGCCGTGACATACACATCCACTTCTGACGCAATATCTTTATTCAGCTCTAGGGTTTCAAGCAGCAACACAATGCGCTCTAAGCCCATGGCAAAACCGACTGCAGGTGTGTCTTTACCACCTAACTGGGCGACTAAACCATCGTAACGACCACCAGCAAGAACAGTGCCTTGTGAGCCTAAACTAGATGTAACCCATTCAAATACAGTGCGATTATAGTAATCTAAACCACGTACTAGACGCGGATTAATGGTGTATTTGATACCCACTGCGTCAAGTAGTTCACGCAATTGTGAAAAATGTGTCTTCGATGCTTCACCGAGAAAATCCATTAACTCAGGTGCATCAACCAATATGGCTTGGACATGTTGATCTTTTGAATCCAATACTCGCAGCGGATTACTGTACATGCGGCGCTGACTGTCTTCATCGAGCGCATCTTTATGCTGCTCTAAAAACGCAATCAAGGCATCACGATAAACCGCGCGCTCTGCGGGATCGCCTAAGGTATTTAGCTCTAGTGAGACGTGCTCGCTAATACCGAGTTTCTCCCACAAACGTGCCGATAGCATTAAGACTTCAGCATCAATATCCGCGGTGCCTATGCCATACACTTCAACGCCAAATTGGTTAAACTGACGATAGCGGCCTTTTTGTGGACGTTCGTGGCGGAACATAGGACCCATATACCAAAGACGTTGCTCTTGGTTATATAGCAGACCGTTCTCGTTACCCGCACGCACTGTCGATGCCGTACCCTCAGGACGCAGCGTTAAACTGTCACCGTTATTATCTGCGAAGGTATACATTTCTTTTTCAACAATATCAGTTACTTCACCGATAGAGCGTTTAAAAAGATCGGTATTTTCCACGATTGGAGTGCGGATTTCGCTGTAACCGTCAGCACTGACGCTCGTACGTAGTACCGCTTCCACTTTGTGCCATAGAGGACTTTGAGTTGGCAGAATGTCATTCATTCCGCGAATCGCTTGGATTTGTTTTGCCACTGTATCGACTCGTCCGATTTCGCTAAATTAATAAAAAATGTCACGCATTATAGGCTTTTGAACGTAAAACGTAAAACGGCCCCGTCGGTTTCGGGGCCTAGCTCAACATCATTAGGCGTCATTCATGTCTAAATGAGGGTTCATTTTACTCAGTAGTGTCTTTTGCTTGAATACGGTTCGCCATTTGACGCGCTTTGGCACGAATTTTCGCTTCGAGGGAATCAATAATATTATCGTTATCAAAACGCTCTTTTTGACGTTCGCCTTCGTCGTAATAACCGCTCTTATTGTGCCCACCGGTTAAGCCGATATGCGACACTAAGGCTTCACCAGGGCCATTAACGACACAGCCGATAATAGACACATCCATGGCGGTAGTCACGTCTTCAAGGCGGCGTTCTAACTCATTGACAGTGCTGATCACATCGAACTCTTGACGAGAACAAGATGGGCAAGCAATGAAATTAATGCCACGACTACGAATACGCAGCGACTTTAAAATGTCAAAACCGACTTTGATTTCTTCGACCGGATCTGCGGCCAAGGAAATACGTAAAGTATCGCCTATACCTTCGGCCAATAACATGCCTAAGCCTACGGCTGACTTTACTGAACCCGCGCGCGCGCCACCTGCTTCGGTAATGCCTAAATGCAGAGGTTGACGAATTTGTTTCGCTAATAAACGGTAAGATGCAACCGCTAAAAATACATCGGAGGCTTTAACGCTAACCTTGAATTGATCGAAGTTCAATCTGTCCAAAATATCCACATGGCGCATAGCTGATTCGAGCAAAGCTTCTGGCGTGGGTTCTTTGTACTTGTCCATGAGATCTTTTTCTAATGAACCACCGTTGACGCCAATACGGATAGGGATATTGTGGTCTCTGGCACATTCCACCACGCTACGAATACGTTCTTCATTGCCTATATTACCCGGATTAATACGCAGGCAATCGACACCGTACTCAGCCACTTTTAAGGCTATGCGGTAATCAAAATGAATGTCGGCCACTAAAGGCACGTTAACGGCTTGCTTAATGAGTTTAAACGCTTCCGCGGCATCCATAGTGGGTACTGAGATACGCACGATATCGGCACCGACTTTCTCTAGGGCACGAATTTGAGCTATGGTCGCTTCCACATCCGTGGTCTTAGTGTTGGTCATTGACTGAACAGCAATCGGCGCCCCATCACCAATCGGTACATTACCCACATAAATGCGGGTGGAAGGACGTCTTTTTATGGGATTTTCACTGTACATTATTAATACGCTCTATTGGGTACGTGCTGCAGTTCATGAGGCAATCGTTAAACTTTAGGCAAGGTTAAACGCGCGACACGTCCCTTTGGGAACTCCGCTAGGCTAACCATTTGACCATCAAAGCTTAACGTCGCGACATGGGGCGCACCTAAAATGACTTTAAACGGCGGTACACCACTCACTTGCACGCCGACGCCAACGCCTTTAACACCATCGATTAAGGCTTTGCCTTTCGCATCAACAATGTTTATCCAGCAATCACCTGTTAGCTGGATACCTATAATCGATTGACCTGCAACAGCAACCTGAGAATTAACAGCCGCAGCAGGAGTGGATATCACCGCAGAAGGAATGGCAGCCCCCGAGGATTGAACCTCTTGAGCAGTTGTTTGCGCTGCTAAGGTCCTCGTGGCTACGATTGACGAGCCAGCACTTTCATTGCTTGCATCAATAAGTTGATGTTCGTTGTTGTCCGATGATTCATGAGTCATATCGATAGTGCTGGCATCGGTATCTTTAATCGGACCGTCGATTGACATTGAGCCATTAGCCGCAATCTCAGTTAAGCCAGGACTCGCATCCGTTTCAGTCAATAAAACATCACCGGGCAGGGTCTGATTCGCTGCAGCGACCTCTTCAGCCGTCGGTTGCGACACATCGATTGTAGTGAGTAGAGTCGATTTTTGCATCCACCATACGACTAACAAACCAAGTAACACAATAACGATAAAAATACTTAGCCAAGTTAACCGTGTATCACGGGCTTGGTGAGTCGTTTTACGTGAAAAGCTTTGCATGACAGGCTCAGTGACCACTGGCACTTGCTGTACCAAACAAGCTTCAATCAACGCCGCATCGGCACTGACCAAACGCGCGTAATTTTTTGCATAACCACGGACATAGGTTGGCGAGGCAATGTTGATAAAATTATCAGCTTCAAGATCTTCAATAATACGAGGACGTAAGTGCAGTTTAATCGCAGCCTCTTGAATACTGAGGCCCATTTTTTCACGACCGTTTTTTAATACCGTTCCAAGCGTAACATCTAGCGCGACTGATTGCGGGGTTACCGACTCAACTGGCGCATTGGTTTCATGATCTTTCATTGATGCAAATTAACTCTGTATTGCTTGGCCTGAGGTGACGCTGGGAATTTGGCAAGCAATAAAATACCAAATTTCTTCACAGCAGCATCATCATTCACTGCCTGCTCTATTTTGATCCCAAACGCTAAACTTTCTGGTGTTTGCTCAGTCACCTGGTGATATCGCGCTAATTGGTATCGCGCCTCAATAAAATCACCATTTTCGGCTTCTAACTCTGCCAACTCCAGTAATGACACCGATCGTCTCGGGTCATACTTTAACGCCATCTGAAAATACTGTCGTGCCTTTTCTGCTTGTCCCGCTGCTCGGCTACAAAGACCTAAGTTCTCATAGCTTGAAGCAGTGCGCGTATATTTAGGCATCTCAATTGCTGCCAAAAACACTTTTTCAGCTTTGTTGTATTGCTTTTGTTGGCACAAAAACACCCCGAAATTATTCATGGAATCGCCAGAGGCGTCCTTGGTACTAATGGCATTCATGTACGACGCTTCGGTACGTACTATATCGCCGACGGTTTGATAGTAATAAGCCAGAGCAGTATGCACGGCTTCTTGCTCTGGCGCATATTCTAATGCTTTATCTAGATTATATTTAGCTTGTTCCGAGTTACCTCGATTTAAATAAGTTAAACCGAGTTGCGTACGCTCTCTTGCGGCAGCCACTCTGTCTAACTTTCGCTCAGAAACAGGAATATCTGTCCCAGTATAAGTACGTTCAGTAATACACCCTGTCATTAATAACGACAGGGTTAACATCAACGAAAACCTTGGCAATCCATGCTTCATGGGCAAGCCTATAAATCTGTGCAAACAAAGAGTTAATCCATTGTGACTGAAATTTGATTTTCTTGCATGCGTTTTTTTGCCAAACGTTTCGTTCTATCGCGAATATCGCCCGCTAATTGACCACATGCAGCATCAATATCATCACCCCGCGTTTTACGCACGATGACAGTAAATCCGTACTCCATAAGTACCTTCGAAAAACGATCGATACGGGAGTTAGATGAGCGGCCATAAGGCGAGCCAGGATACGGATTAAATGGGATTAAATTCACCTTGCAAGGTGTATCCTTCATTAATTTAGCTAATTCATGGGCTTGATCAGTGCTGTCATTAATATGATCTAACATCACATATTCAACTGTCACACGGCCGCGGTTCGCATTGGATTTAGCGATATATCGACGAATACCCGCTAAAAATTCATCCAGCGGATATTTTTTATTAATGGGGACCAAAATGTCACGCAGCTGATCATTTGGCGCATGTATGCTCACCGCCAGCGCCACATCGATAGCATCGCCGAGTTTATCTAACGCAGGCACGACACCGGAGGTCGATAAGGTGACGCGGCGTTTTGATAGACTAAAACCAAAATCATCGAGCATGATGTCCATCGCGGGGATCACATTGGCTAAGTTGAGTAATGGCTCGCCCATGCCCATCATCACCACGTTAGTGATCGGACGCTCGCCCGTGTCTTTTGCAAACCCTAAAAAGTGCGACACGCGCCAGATTTGACCGACGATTTCAGAAACCGTTAAGTTACGGTTAAAACCTTGCTGACCCGTCGAGCAGAAAGTACATTCCAGCGCACAGCCAACCTGTGAAGAGACACACAAGGTCGCACGATCCTCCTCAGGAATATAAACCGTTTCCACTTCTTGGCCTTGGCCAACATTGATTGCAAATTTTATCGTACCATCGGTCGATTTTTGGAAACTCGAAATTTCTGGTGCGACGATCTCGCAGCGTGCCGCCAACCTTTGACGTAACACTTTGTTGATGTTGGTCATTTCTTCGAAGTCACTGACACCGAAATGATATAGCCATTTCATGAGCTGATCGGCACGAAAGGGTTTTTCACCCATGTCTGCAAATAATGCACGCATTGCCTTACGATCAAGGTCTAATAAATTGATCTTCTTTTCACTCATATAGCTAACCTCAACATCAAAAACCGGATCCTGCAGCAGGGCGGCGAATTATACAGACGCAAATAAATTTTAGCCAGTAACTCAATTAAGCTGTGATAGAATCTCCAAGGGCTAATATTGGCCTAAAATACGGAGTTGTAATTCCACCTATATGTTAACCCTCATCATTATAGTGCTTGTTGCTGTTGCTGTTTCTTTTCTATGCAGTGTGTTTGAAGCGGTTCTGCTCTCGGTTACCCCAAGTTATATCGCATCACTGGAACAAACTGACAGCGCTGCTGCCACACGTTTGCGTAAATTGAAAGACAATGTCGAAGCCCCTTTGGTGTCAATCCTTACCCTAAATACTATCGCTCATACCGTCGGTGCTGCTATTGCAGGTGCGCAAGCGGCTAAAGTATTTGGTGACGATATGTTGGGTGTTTTCTCGGGCGTGTTAACCTTTATTATCCTGTTTTTCTCAGAAATCATTCCCAAATCATTGGGTGCAAACCATTGGCGTCGCCTCGCGCCAAGTGTTTCTGTTGCCGTGCTGTGGATGAAGCGTGCCACTAAACCGCTGATCTGGATGTCACTGCAAGTCACTCGCCTAATGGGCAAAGGTGATGAAGGCCAATATATCCGCCAAGAAATGAGTGCGATGGCCAAAATCGGCCATGAATCCGGTGAGCTTGATGAACAAGAGTCGAAAATTTTGACGCAAATGCTCAAGGTTCGAGATATGCCAGTCACGGCGATCATGACACCGCGCACTGTGATGTTTTCGCTACCGATAGATCTCACTCAAAATGAGTTTGTGCGTCAATATCGCGACAAGCCTTTTACCCGTATTCCAGTGTACGACAAAGATCATGATGATGTGATTGGTTACATAGCTCGCACTGATGTATTACTGGCTGAGCGTTACACCCCAGAAGCACCGATTGCGGATCTAAAACGAAGTTTATTTGTCGTGCCTGAAACCGCAAAAATCTTGCCACTTTTTGAGCGTATGATTAAACGTAATACGCAAATTGCCATGGTTGTGGACGAGTACGGCAGTAGCCAAGGTATCGTAACTCAAGAAGATATCATCGAATCTATGTTAGGATTAGAAATTGTCGATCTAAACGACCCTGCGACCGATATGCAACAATTAGCGCGTAAACTGTGGACTAAGCGCATGAAGCAAAAAGGCATTCGCCTATCCGATGACGGTGATTTTGAAGCCGCATTCGATGATGACGAAGCCAAATCCGGCTGAAGGTTAACCACATTTAGCGCTTGTTAATATAAAGGGAGCCTAGCTCCCTTTATTCTTTTAGCATGCGGATGACTCAGAACCCTCTGAAACTCGTATCGTCAGGTTGCTTGGGTATATACTCACCCGCCGTAATAGAGGTAAGTTATGACACAGAGCTACACACTCTCACTCGCGCACATCAATGACACTCATTCGAATTTTGAACCCTCCCGCGTCCAATTTAGCCTGAATATAGGCCAACAGAAGCTCGATATGACTAGCCATAGTGGTGGTTATGCCCGCATCGGTTATCACATTAGCAAAGCACGACAAGCCGCTGCACAAACTGATACGCCTTTTATTTTCCTGCACGGCGGTGACAGCTTCCAAGGCACGCTGTATTTCAGCCATTTTAAAGGCAAAGCCAACGCCCACTTACTCAATCT
>JBOFUF010000128.1:0-2376 GCA_051652445.1 Shewanella sp. | reverse complement strand
GTATTTCTGATGCGTTAGAACATATTACCCACTCAGTGTGTACGTTAGAGTTTCAAGACAACCGGCGTTTATACGACTGGGTATTGGATAATTTGAACGATTTTCAGGCGCCGAATCGTACTCGTCAATACGAGTTTTCGCGTTTAAATCTTGAATACACCTTGATGTCTAAGCGCAAGCTGAACGACCTTGTGACCCGTAAACTCGTGTCAGGATGGGACGATCCTCGTATGCCAACGATTGCAGGTTTACGTCGTCGTGGTTATACCCCCGCGTCTATTCGCGAGTTCTGCCAACGTATCGGCGTGACTAAGCAAGAGAATATGATTGAAGTCGGCATGTTAGATGCGTGTATTCGTGAAGAATTAAACGAACATGCACCGCGTGCGATGGCCGTATTACGTCCATTGAAAGTCATCATTGAAAACTATGCTGAAGGTGAACTTGAGTACATTCAAGCGGCCGCTCATCCAAATGATGAGAGCATGGGGGCGCGCGAATTAGCCTTTGGCCGTGAGATATTGATTGATGTGGCTGATTTTAGAGAAGAAGCGAACAAACAATACAAACGCTTAGTTACAGGTAAAGAAGTGCGTTTACGTAATGCCTATGTGATTAAAGCTGAACGTTGTGATAAAGACGACGAAGGCAATATCACTACGGTTTACTGTACTTATGATCCTGAAACGTTAGGTAAAAACCCCGCTGATGGCCGTAAAGTCAAAGGCGTGATCCATTGGGTTGAGGCATCAACGGCTAAGCCTGCGCAATTCCGTCTTTATCAGCGGTTATTTACTGATGCTAATCCTGCTGCGGCAGAGACTGTGGATGAAGTGTTGAACCCTGATTCATTGATCGTTGTGCAAGGTGTTGCAGAAGCCAGCCTAGTGAATGCAGCTGCTGAGCAAGCCTATCAGTTTGAGCGAGAAGGCTATTTCTGCGCTGACAGCAAAGATTCATCCCCGGATAATTTAGTGTTTAACTTAACCGTAGCGCTGCGTGATTCTTTCGAATAATGTGCTTAATTGGCGTAATCAAACCGTGCTGTTGAATCGTAAATAGCATTAAAAAAGAAGGCCCTTAAGGCCTTCTTTTTTATTTTGAGTACAACTTTAATGTTACTACGAGTCGTGGGTGCGGATGATTAATTGTGTCAATAATTGACATTGTTATTGATTGACATTGTTATTGATACATTGGGCCAAAACCGAAGCTCCATAAGATAATACTTGTTGCCATTAGACCCACTAACAGCACTAGACCTGCTGTCACCACCGAACTTGCATAGATAAACCCTTTTTCTTCAGGGATATTCATTATGATCGGTACCCCCGCATAGAGTAAATACACTGAGTAGGCTAAACCAATGAGTCCGACTATCATGATAAACCACAGCACTGGATATAATGCGGCTAAACCAACCATAAATAATGGCGTTGCCGTGTAGGACGCGAGTTCTAAGGCCTGAGTGTAAGTCGGGTTTGCATCAAAGGTTTTTGCCATCCAATAGACTAAATAGGCGAGGGCGAATACGCCAAAAATGAGTCCGAAATACATGCCAGTAGACATAAAAATTGCGCTTTGTGGCGTTAAATAAATAGGCTCGCCAGCGCCTGGATTCCAACCAATATAAGCGGTGGCGATAAAACTACAAACAGCAGGGATTAAGGCGATAAGCAGTACATGGCTTAGGCTACTTTTGAGTGCCTCATGATTTTTTTCAATTGTTTGCCACTCTTGTTTAGGATGAGTGTATAGCCCCATTAAGTGATTCAGTATCATTATCATTATCCTTGTTCAGCATTGATGAATGACTCGCCAAACGTCAGACGAGCAGATAAGCGCGCCACTATCGTTGTTAAAATGGTGTCCTGTCTCGTTGACTGCCGGTTGGTTATACATAGAGAAGTGAGAGGTATGTGATCCGCGTCTCAGTTCCTTATGCTGTAGATTATTTATTGAACAAAAAGTTCATCCCGTCAAGTTTACTTCAGCTAAATGCTACAGCTTATAGATAAATATGCGTAAAATAGCTTGATATTCAGAATGATATTGAGTCATCTCATGCAACAACTTCTTGCCCCTATCCACGCATTTCTTCGCTGTGAAACACCGCAAACTTGGATTGATGTCGCAATAAAAACAGATTCACTAGATGAGTTGCTGATCGATCATTGTAACTGTGAGTTAAAAGCAGCCCAGACCGCGATATTTTTGCTACGAAAATATGCGCTAGATAAAGAAAGTGGTCGAATGTTGTTGGCTTGGGCGAAACCTTATGAAGCGTTTATCTATTCGCAAGACCATGATGTGGATAGTTTTTTGGCTCGCGAGGTAAAAAAGAATGAGTTGCTAACGGATTTCATACCTAAGTCA
>JBOFUF010000127.1:0-1749 GCA_051652445.1 Shewanella sp. | reverse complement strand
GGCTTTCTTTAAATAGCCAAAAGCGTGGATCACTTCGACAGGCATAGATGCCTCAGCACCAATACGAAAGTGCTGCCGCGAACGCTCGGTTTGTGCGCCCCAATAACAATCGGCGGGGACTTTCACCTCACCCATAGTGTCGTGTTCAACTCGATATTGCTGTGCCATGTGCATCTCCTTCGCTAAAACGCTCTAAGCGTTCACCATACACGCTCAGGGCGAAAGTACAATTAACCTCCAACAAGGAGTATCAATAATAAGGCTGATTTAAGCGTAAAGATTGGCGTAAAGGCAGGTGGAGGAGCATGAATTGGCAGGATTAACGAGGCACTAACACAGCAGACTAAAGCAGCGAACTAAAACAGTAAAAAGCAGATTAACAAAAGCGCAGACCTAGAAAGTCAAAAGGGGCATCGCCATTGTGCTGATGCCCCTTTCGGTTTTGTGCCTTACGGTCGTATGACCCTTTACCCTTTTTCGCTTTCTCGGTGCGGGTCCTAAACAAGGGACTTGTCACTAACGCTTTAAGTGCGTTGTCGATAATGGTGCCTCGGCCACTTTCGTGCTCTAAAGGCATATTATGCATCTTTTGCTTGCTCATCATATTCCTCACTACTGAATAAAAATTAAGCCCATGGCCTAACTGCGCAAACTATAACTCAATCCCATAAGATGTACAGAGTTTGTGCCGCCCTCTTCAGGCAGCTTGGGTATAGATGCCAGATAACCAAGGCGACCTAAGCATCGGTTGTCATTCACTGATGAAACAAAAAGGGCAAGCGAATGAGTCATTCATCGCTTGCCCTTGCTATAGCCTCATTACGCCCTTAGCACATTCATCACGCAGGCATTAAACTGGGTTCATTTGCCAAAGTGCGCGGTGAAACTCATGACACTGTGGGATGGGTTACGGTGAGATTAGTTGCCTGCGATCTTCATTTCAGATAACAAGATACCGCCGGTACGAATCGATGAGCGCAGGTCAAAATCCTGACTCACAGCTTGCACGCCACGGAACATCTCTTTTAAGTTACCCGCGATAGTGATCTCTTCCACTGGGTATTGGATCTCGCCATTTTCAACGTAGAAACCCGCCGCACCCCGGGAATAATCACCCGTTACCATGTTCACGCCTTGGCCCATAACTTCAGTCACAATCAAACCTGTGCCCATGTCTTTCACCAATTGCTCGAAAGTTTGGCCCGTGTGGCCAAGCGTCCAGTTATAGATCCCCCCCGCATGGCCCGTGTTAGTTAAGCCTAACTTGCGCGCCGAGTAGCTGGTCAGCAAATAGGTTTCTAACATGCCGCGGTCGATAATCCGTCTGTCTTGGGTCGCCACGCCTTCACTGTCGTAGTTGGCACTCGCAAGAGCGCCGAGTAAATGCGGTTGCTCTTCGATATTAAACCAATCGGGGAAAATTTGAGTGTTGATCGAATCTAATAAGAAACTGGATTTACGGTATAAACTGCCACCGCTGATCGCACCGATAAAGTGGCCGATTAACCCTGTGGCAATATCTGGCGCTAATAAAATGGGCAAACGCGTGGTCGCAATCTTGCGTGCACCGAGGCGGCTGACTGTCTTCTCGGCGGTCTTTAACCCTACGGTTTCAGGTGACAGCATTTCGCTAAATTTTCGGGCGATTGTGTAATCGTAATCCCGTTGCATATTGCCTTGGTTATCTTCCCCTATCACGCTGCAACTTAAGCTATAACGCGAGCTGCAATAACCGTTTAAAAAACCATG
>JBOFUF010000126.1:0-2275 GCA_051652445.1 Shewanella sp. | reverse complement strand
GTAAAACGAGTGGAAGGCGAAAAAATTGATTTCACCTGCGCACGGTCAACCCCAGGAATAAAAAACAGCTGATCATGCACGTTTTTTAAGGTATCAAAATAGTTAGCATTAAAAATATTACCGCTGGTATCCTCCACCGCCACCATGATGCTGTTGGCACCACCAAAATCTTTTTGGTGTTTCAGGTAGGTCTGCATATAGCTATGATTTAAAGGAATATTCTTGATAAACGCCGCATCCATTTTGAGCTGGCTGGCTTGGTAGCCTAGAAACAGCGTCAAAAATACAAAAATACTCACAACCCACGCGCGATTGCGAAATAAAAATGACTCAAATCCGTTGACCAGTTTTTCTAACATCTTCTCGGCCCTGTTATTTATTGTAGTTTTAAAATTTTATGGCTTAAGAATAAACAGCCCTTGGCTGCCTGATAACCACATATTGCCTTGATTATCCTTGGCAATGGAGACTAAGTTTTCCCCTTGGCGACGCGTCACAATACTGCTCGTATCATCCTCGTTCAGTTTAATCACTATGCCTGCATTGCCCACAAGGTAAATGGCCTCATTCGAGGCCGACATGGCGGCATTAATCGAGGATTGAACAGGCAGTTCGATTTCATTCCATTGCGTTAAACTAACATCGGCTTTAAATATATGCCCACGAAGCCCCATCACGTACACCGCATCTTTTGTTTCAATGGCGTTAAACATAGACCCATCGTATTCAAAATGGGTACGCACAAAAGTGTTGCCTTGATCGCTAGAAACAGCCACAAGACCCAATTCACCGATCAATAATAACCTTCCATCGGCTAAGGTTAATATGCGATTGAAATGCGGTAATAAAGAGGCGCGTTCACTCAAATAGGCCGACTGATCGTTGCCTTTTAATTCAGCCAAATAAGTCACATCTTCTTCAGCTAAGAGCTCCTCATGGAACTCCTCACCCCACTGTTTTCCGCCATCACGAGTGCGATAAAACAAGCCATAAGCACCAATGGCGACGCCATTGTTTTCATCAAAAAATCTCACATCGAGGAAAGGTTTTTCAATCTCGGGTGAATGCATTTGCTGCAGCCAAGTCTGACCACCATCGGTAGAATGCAAAATGGTTGCATCATGACCGACAGCCCAACCCAGTTTTTCATTGAGGAAAAACACTTTAGTCAATTGCGAGTTTACAGGCGTCGGCACTTGCTGCCACTGACCGTTATACACCAGAGCATGACCACGTTCACCCACAGCTACTAAGCCATTACCTACATTGGCAATATCCAACATTAAGGATGACTGAACTAGCGGTTGAATTTGAGAAAAGCGAGTTTCTGAGGGTGCGGCAAACAAAGGAGGAGAAGAAAAAATAACACTGCCAACGCTTAATGCGGCAACACACTGAAGGATGCGAAACGACATACAAACTTCCTTAAACTAATGAGGGGCGCTAAGCGCCCCTTTGTACGTGGCCTATTAACGGATACCTTCGCGACGCAATGCATCGGGGGTAAAGTTAGCTTCAGTCAACTTAGCATCAAAGTTATACATACGACTTTGATTGTCTAAGCCCATAGCGAGATAACGACGGGATTGTAAATCGTGGAACACTTCAAGCGTATTCCATTGCGTTGGCACTTCATAATAGTTAAGACCGTGGGCAACAGCGACGCGATATAACTCATCTCGGTTGTCGTAGATATCCGCAATAGAGACTTGCCATGAATCTTCATCTAAATACATCACTCGCGTTTTATAAATATGACGCATCCCCTCTTTTAAGGTCGCTTTCACTTCCCATACGCGGTGTTTTTCCCAGCGAACATGTTCAGGGTTAATGTGGCCGGATTTTAAGATTTGATCATATTTGAGCTTATCGGAATGCAATTTATAGTCGTTATAGGGAATATAAATTTCCTTTTTGCCGACTAGCTCCCAGTTATAACGCATCGGCGAGCCATTAAACATATCGTAATCGTCTGTGGTACGCATACCATCGGATACTGTACCTGGTGTATCAAAAGCGACGTTAGGGGCTTTGCGTACACGGCGCTGGCCGGTGTTGTAAGTCCATGCTTGACGTGGCAGCGCCTCTTGATCCATGGTTTCTTTAACTAACAAAGCCGTGCCGGCTAAACGTGCCGGTTGTGTCACCACTTGCTTAAAGTAAAACAGCGTATTACTGGCTTTTAATTTATCTAGGGTCATTTCAGGGCGTGAATACTCAAACCGCAACTCTTCAGCAAAATCCACTAAGGTAAAACTGCCGTTGACTGTTGGGG
>JBOFUF010000125.1:0-5161 GCA_051652445.1 Shewanella sp. | reverse complement strand
TTTTACGGTTTTGCCGCCGCACAGTTCTTAAATAAACCGGTATCCCTTAATCAAAGCCCTGAACCTGTCGTCGATACTCGCAGTCAAAAGTTAACCGATGATTTAGGCTTTGTCAGAGTGCAAGAGCTCATGGCCCTCGACCGTTATTTTGATGCACGCTATGAATGGATGACACTGCTCAAACGCAGCGACAACACTATGCGGGCTCGCTACGGCCGTTATGCCCACGATCAAGGCTGGTACGACTTTGGGGTTGAAGCCAGCATTCAAGGTAAGTTGTGGGATGACATTCCCCTGCGTTTTCCGATGGCCTACCAAAAAGGGTTTGAACACGCCAGCAAAAAACATAGGGTGAATATCGATGAAATCCGTGCGATTAGCCGCCGCGAGAGCGCGTTCTACCGCCACGCGACCTCGGGCGTAGGAGCTCGCGGTTTAATGCAGATTATGCCTGCCACCGCCAAAGCGACTGCCAAAAAACACGGTGCCAGATATAGCGATCCAAAAGATCTCTACAGCGCCGAGCTTAATCTCAATCTTGGCAGTGCTTACTACGCCCAGTTATTAAAAGAGTTTAACCAGAACCGTATCCTCGCGACAGCGGCTTATAACGCGGGTCCCTCTCGCGTGCGACGCTGGTTAGCAAACTCGGATGGCAAACTCGATGCCATGGGCTTTATTGAGGCCATCCCCTTTACCGAGACCCGTGAATATGTCCAAGCGGTATTCAGCTATCGATTGATTTATGAAGCACAAAAGCAGAAAGCGCAGCCATTGTTCAATGAGGCCGAACTTAAGTTTGCTTATTAACCTGAACCGCTAAACGGGACTGGATGCTTATCTCTGTCGCATCCAGTCCCATTTTTAGACTCCCTATTCCATCCCCAAGTCGCTGAAAACGCGAAATGACATCCTCTAGATTCAAATAATGAGCAAAGCGAATAAGTTGAATCTCAAGCCAAGGTATTTCAACTCCTAAGCAGTGCATTTTAGAAGGCATAGAAACTGAAGCTCACTTCGCTTTTGCGCGGGATATCTGTGTCGACGTTGTCCAAGGCTTTTTATTTAAATTCTTGGTTTATTCGCCCCACCCGCAGCCAAATACTGTGTCTTGCGTAAGATCAGGCTAAAACCGTTTACATTGTGCCACCCGCCCACTCAAGACCAAACCTAATGCTGTCGAGTAGTTGATTTAGCACTATAAATGCCACTGGATATACGGGCGATAATCCGCCATAGTGATAACGCTCATCTTAAAATGCACCTTAAGTCATCCTTCCAAAGGTATTAGGAGTCGCCCGTGGCACCATCTGGGATCAGCCAATTACTACAACAACTCGAGCAAGTATTACTGGGCAAACCGCAGCAAATCCGTCTGGCTGTGGCCTGTATTCTCGCCCGCGGCCATCTGTTGATTGAAGACTTACCCGGTATGGGTAAAACCAGTATTTCCCATGGCATCGCCCAAAGCTTAGGTTTGAGCTATCAACGGATCCAATTCACCAGTGACATGCTGCCTGCCGACATTCTCGGCGTATCGATTTTTGATAAACATCAAGCACAATTTATCTTTCATCCTGGACCGATTTTTAAGCAGATGATTTTGGCCGATGAAATTAACCGCGCCAGCCCTAAGACACAAAGTGCCCTACTCGAAGCGATGGCCGAACAACAAATTTCCGTCGATGGTATCACCCACAAATTGCCCGATCCTTTCTTTGTGGTAGCGACTCAAAATCCCACCGATCAATCCGGTACATTTTCGCTACCAGAATCACAACTCGACAGGTTTATGATGCGTCTGTCTATTGGTTATCCCAGCCACGATGCTGAGCTTGCGATGCTTAAGAGCAATCATAGCCCTTTAAGCTTAAATCAACTGCCCCAATGCCTGACACCTATGACCTTGATGCAACTGCAAACCCAGTGCGACAACGTCAGCGCTTCCGATGCCTTACTTAATTACATACTTGCCCTAGTGAATTGCTCTCGCAGTCAAAGTGACAGCGTGGGGTTATCGCCCCGTGCCACCAAAGCGTTATTACAAGCGGCGAAGGCATGGGCCTTTTTAGCAGGCCGACATTATTTAGTCCCCGAAGATGTGCAAGCAGTATTTTGCTGTGTCGCAGAGCATAGACTCAGAAGCAGTAGTCAGTTACAGGGTGAAGCCCTATCCGAGCGCATTCTCGCCAGCGTTAATCCTATTATGTAATCGCTGTAATAATGAGTGGGTAGCGGCAATAAAAAGTGAGCGCTAAGGCAGTTAACCGAGGAAGTGATGAGGCTGTGATACCACTGATAAACAGGACGTTAGTCCCGATTTGGCAAGGTTGGTTAGCTAGGCGCTTGCCACCGAGTCCCGAAATCACCTTAAGCCATCGCAGCATTTTTATTCTGCCGAGTGGTTTTGGGTTAGTGTGGCTCGGTCTGGTTTTACTCCTTTATCTCTTCGGCACTAACTATCAAAATAACTTGGTCATTGGCTTAAGCATCTTACTCTTAAGCCTCTTTAATACCTGCATTCTCTACAGTTACAAAAATCTGGCTGGCTTACATTTACGGGCAATGGCGCCACCCGAAGTCTATGCGGGTGAAACCTTGACCTTTCCGATACTCATTAAAACCTATCACACGAGTCATAACATTCAGCTCAATTATCCGCATAATCGCGCTTATACCGTGCAAAACCTTGGCACAGATGAACAGCAAGCGCTGGTGCCCTTTGAATATCATCAGCGGGGTCAGGTGTCACCGGGTCGTCTCAAAATTGAATCTTTCTATCCCTTAGGGCTTTTCCGCGCGTGGTCCCATGTAGATTTATCCATTAGCCACTTAGTCTTTGCCCAGCCGATTGCAGCGCCACTGCAGCTTGAGGCGGATCATACCCAGTCGGAGCAAGATCCCCTATTGCTTGCCGGTAAACATGTGTCGGGTATCGATGAATTTAAAGGCCTTAAACCCCATGTGCTCGGCGAATCCCTCAAGCAAGTAGCGTGGAAACAATGGGCGCAGGGGCGCGGCATGCTGACTAAAGAATTCCAGCAGCCCCAAGGCCTTCCCGTCTGGTTAAGGCTTAGACCCGATGCCAAACGCCTCGAAACCCAATTGAGTCAATTAAGTTGGCAAGTCAATAAACTCACGCAACTTGAGCAGTATTTTGGCTTACATCTGCAAACACCCATGGGAGAGGATGTGCTGATCGCGCCCGCGATAGGCAATCACCATCGAATTGCCTGTCAGCAAGCCATCGCCTTATATCCACTGCAGGAATCGTCAGCCATTAATTCGTCGTCCGCGGCGAAGGACTCGAATAAGGCCACTCGCAACCAACGCCCTGTCCCTAACCCGAGGGAACAAGCATGAAGCTCACCGCCAATAGCACGACACCGCAAATCGGCGACAATATCAGCCGCCAGACTTTATTTTGGTTATTGATCACCAATATTGCGGTATTAAGCCCACTATTTGATAAAACCACGCCTTGGACCTTAGGCATTTGCGCGATTTGCTTGCTGTGGCGAGTGGGGATTTATGTCGGCAAAGTGGCCAAACCGCCGCGTTTTTTGGTCACCACTCTGGCGATGGGCGCCGCGGTCACATTAGCACTCGTGTCAAAGGACATTGGCTTACTCAATGCACTAGTGAATCTACTGCTATTAGGTTATGCCTTAAAGTACATTGAAATGCGTAATCAAAGGGATGTGCGCGTTGTTGTCCTCGCAGGCTATTTTATTATCGCGCTGACCCTTATCGACCATCAATCCCTGCTCAATACCGCGCACTTACTCGTGGTAACACTGATCAATACCTGCATACTCGTAACCTTGTATCAAGATAAACAATCCCTAAAACACACGGTTTGGCTCGGGGGTAAATTTTTACTCCAGAGTCTTCCCCTTGCGCTGCTGTTGTTTATCGTGTTGCCGCGATTTGCACCCTTGTGGCTCGTACCCAACATGAAAGCCGCGCAAACGGGCTTGTCCGATAGCCTGGCCATTGGTGATATCACTAAGCTCACCCGTTCGACGCAGCTGGCCTTTAGGGCGAGTTTTACCCATGCAGCGCCCATCAATGCCGAGTTATATTGGCGCGCGCTGGTGATGGAGAACTATGATGGTGTCACTTGGCGCCAAGACGCGGAGATTAAACAGTTACAAAAAGATGCGTTGATGCTCAATCGTCCTGCTTCGATACGTCCTGCTTCGATAAGTCGCGAAGATCAAGAGATGGCATCAAGTGAGCAAGATAAGCCTAGTATTCGTTATCAAGTGATTGCTGAGCCGAGCCACCAGCCGTGGTTATTTGGTCTCGATGTGGCCTATAGCCAAGATGATAACGTGGTCAATATGCCCGACTATCGGCTGTTGGCGCTGCGCAATATCGATCAGCGAATGAGTTATCAAGTAGAGTCTTGGCCTAAGGCGAAGATGGACTTCAAGCTATCGGCGCGGCAAAGGCAGATTAACCTCGAACTGCCGAGCCAAAGTAATCCACGCGCTTTGGTGTTAGCTGAGCAGTTTAAGACTCAGTATCCCGCGCCTAAGCCACGACTATGGGCCATGATGGGCCACTTTAATAGTGAGCCTTTCTTCTACACTCTCACGCCGCCTCCCCTTGGGCCACAGCAAGTGGATGATTTCTTATTTGAAAACAAAGCCGGTTTTTGCGTGCACTATGCCGCAGCCTTCATTTTTATGGCGCGGGCCACAGGTTTACCCGCGCGTATGGTCACAGGCTATCAGGGTGGGGAATATAATCCGCAAGCGGGTTACTACAGCGTGTATCAATATATGGCCCACGCATGGGCTGAGGTTTGGCTCGAAGATGAAGGTTGGGTGCGTTTTGACCCCACCGCTATGGTGGCGCCCAATCGAATCGAGCAAGGTTTCGACGCCCAATTTGATCCCGAGCAAAGTTACCTGCAGGAAAGCCCTTTTAGTAGCTTACGATTTAAATCAATGCCTTGGCTCAATGAGTTAAGACAACGTTTTGCCAGCATAGATTATTACTGGAGCGTGTGGGTACTGGGTTTTAACCAAGAGAAGCAAAATCAAGTGCTCAGTGGCATTTTAGGCGATGTGACTCACACTAAAATCGCGGTCTTTATGGGGCTCTGTATCAGCCTTATCGTGCTCTATATCGCCTACAGTGCTGGCTTATT
>JBOFUF010000124.1:0-4313 GCA_051652445.1 Shewanella sp. | reverse complement strand
AGCATTATGGATTGGCGAAAATAATGCTGGAGCGAGTGCTGGCCTTTGTTGATGATCATGCCCGAGCGGGGACGTGTGTCAGTATGACCGCTCATGGTGAGCATGAGCGTTTATGTGGTGAATATGGTTTTCAATACTTACCCTGCGCTAACTTAGGGCCTAATCTGTTAAAAATTATCGTTTAATACTCGTGTAAGAATTTCTTTTAGGTGTTACCTCGCGCTTGGGTATAGGGTCACTTTTGTGTGAATTAACGGCGACATTCGTTCGGTTATGTTGTAGCATCCGTGGGATTATCATGACGTTCTGTATGAGATGACTTCCTATGGATCAGCAACTCCTTATTGATGCTGTTAATCAAAAAATGCCCTTTGGTAAGTACGCTGGGCGCAAGTTACTTGAATTACCCGAACCTTATCTGGTGTGGTTTCACAAGCAAGGTTTTCCTCAGGGTAAGCTCGGTGAGCAATTAGCCCTCATGTATGAAATTAAGCTAAATGGGCTAGAAGGCATGCTAAAACCCTTGTTGAAATGAGTTCCCTTCTTTTATAAAAAATACTGCTTTTGCGATAAGTGTTGTATTTCGTGATAGCGATTAGCGATTTATTGCTTTTAGCGTGCTTTAATACAGCATATTAGCAAAACAAAAGGAACGCAGGCATGATGGCAAAATGGGTAAAATTAGCGGCAGTAGCAACTTTAGCGTTAGGCATGTCAAGTGCTTGGGCTCAGGGTGTCACCCACGAAGGTACTGTTGTTGATACAATGAACGGTGGCGGTTACACCTACGTACAGATTAAAGAAGCTGATACCACTTTTTGGGCTGCGGGTCCTCAAGTTGAAGTGAGTAAAGGCGATAAAGTGGCTGTGGTTGAGCAAATGTGGATGAATGAATTCACCAGCAAAACCTTGAACCGCACCTTTGATAAACTGTTATTTGTTGGCCAAATCGATAAGAAATAGTCAGCAGTAACGAGTGCGCTAACCTGAGCGCCTCTGTAATTCAACGGCTTCGATATTTTCGAAGCCGTTTTTGTTTCTAAGCGTCAATGCTGCTAAAGCTGCGTGTTTGGCTTTCTCAATGGGTTGAAATACGCCAAAATAGTCGTATTTATAGCCATTATTATTCAGCAGGAGGGCACCTAAGTGGCGGTATGTAAACAGTTTAATATTCAGCCCTATCAATCATGTTATGCCCGTGAGGTGAGCGAATTATTTCATCTTTGCGTGCACAGCATTACCCATGTTCGTTATTCGCAGGCGCAGCTAATGGCTTGGTCTGCAGCACCCAGATCGGCTAAACATTGGGATTTACGCTTAAGCCGCTCGCAAGCCTGGGTGGTATTAGCGATAGATGAAGCGACAGCTTGTTCAATTTGTTGCGGTTTTATCAATGTCGAAACCCATTTCCCCCGCCAAGGTTACCTAGATAGCTTATATATACATCCAGATTATCAAGGTCAGGGATTAGGTGAACGCGCTTATCTTGTTTTAGATGCATGGGCTAAGGCACAAGGCTATGTGCGCTTGAGCTTGGACGCATCTTATCTCTCTAAAGGGTTGTTTACTCGGATGGGATTTATACAAATACAGCGCAGTTTCCAGCAAAAACGTGGGCAAATGATCGCCGGTTTTTATATGGAAAAGCATTTAGCAAAAAATATTTAACCTTCGCTTAGTATGGTTTCATCGAGAAAGTGAGCTAAGGTATTCCACAACAAAAGATCAATATAATGCTATTTAACTTAAACCAGAACCCGTTAGCTTAAATCAGAATGATGGTTCGTTTTGTGATTAACCGTTAAAGATGGAGGGCAGAGAATGAATATTCGACTATTTACGCCAGCGGATGTCTCACAGTTGGCGGCAATCTTTGAGGCGAGTGTGATGCAAGGTTCTGGCGAGTTTTACTCCTTTGCCGAGCGTTCTGCATGGGCTTATATCGAAGGGGAGAACCGCAGTGAAGATTATTGGCTTAAACGCTTAAAGGGAACCACTATTTGGGTTGCTGAAGCCGATAATATGCTGGTGGGATTTATTAACCTTAAGGTCAGTGCCGGCAATAATGTTGAAGCCGCTGCCGAAGTGGAATGTTTGTTTGTTCATCCAGAATATGCGCGTTCTGGGGTAGCAACTTCGTTGTATTTTGCGTTGTTTGAAGAAGTTAAAATGTTAGCGCTGAAACGATTAATGGTTGAAGCATCCTATCAAGCGCGGCCTTTTTTCGAGAAACAGGGATTTCGCAGTATTCGCCGTAATGAGCATAAGCGCTTTGTTAATTCGGCGGATAAAGCACAGGGCCAAGCGCAAGTGCTGGTTAACTTCAGTATGACGCTCGTTCTGTAACGCTATGATTAACATTCTTATCTGTCATGTTCGAGGCGGTAGTGACAGCATTAAACGCTTCTAAAAAACGCAAGGAATACTGTCATATCAACATATGGCAGTGTTTCTTGCTCGGTGTTATCAAGTATTCGATGACGAGATGACGGCTTATGCGAACGGCCTCACTCGGTTAAGTGACCATACGCACTAAGCGTCAGCTGACACACGGATTAAGCGTTAGCCGACAAGTCGAATACTAATGCGGTAACTGGGCCGCTTGTCGCAGAAAAGTCGATACTGGCGAGTTGTGTCAGATGCGCGCCATCCCCAGCACTGAGTGTTGTGCCATTGATCTCCAGCGTACCTTCAATCAATTGAACATACAGATGACGACTCGCTTGAGCGGCGCTTCTGTCCATCGTTACTTTTTCGCCCTCACTCAACACTAAACGATATAGGGTCGCATCTTGTTGCACTTTGAGCGTGCCATTTTCACCGTTTGGTGTTATCACAGCCGTCAGTGGTGAGCTTTGCTTAAATGCCTTTTGCTGATAACCCGCATCTATGCCTAAAGTATCTGGGCGGATCCAAATCTGTAAAAAGTGCAGCGACTCGGTTTTAGAGGCATTAAACTCGCTGTGGTAAATGCCTTTACCCGCAGACATCAACTGAAACTCACCAGCGGGTAAGGTTTTGATATTGCCGAAGCTATCCTTGTGGGCGATAGTGCCGGATATCACGTAACTGATGATCTCCATGTCTTTATGGCCATGGGTATCAAAACCTGCGCCTGGTGCCACTCTGTCATCGTTTATGACTCTTAGGGATGAAATCCCCATGTGCTCTGGGTCATAGTAGCTAGAGAAAGAGAAGGTATGTTGACTCTTTAGCCAGCCTAAGTCTGCTTGACCGCGATCCTGTGCTTTTCTTAATGTGATCATCTTGCTTCTCCCTTTATTTGATGCGGTTAGCGAATAGGTTATCGATAGCGAACTTGCCTGCACCTGATACCGTTAATGAGACTGTGGCTGCTAATAGGGCGAGACCAAATTCGTAACCGTTATTGGCCAGGAACAGACCGTTGCCTATATGTACCGAGAAAATCGCTACAATCATAGTGAATGACAATAGAAGGCCCGTTGGGCGAGTCAGCAGGCCGAATAACAGGAATAGACCGCCGAAGAATTCACTTGAACCTGCCATCAATGCCATTAAGTAACCTGGTGTCAAACCAATGGATGCCATCCATTGTCCAGTGCCTTCTAAGCCGTAACCGCCAAACCAGCCAAACAGTTTTTGTGAACCATGGGCGATTAAGATGATCCCGATAGGAATGCGCAGTGCCAGTGGTGCAAAACTCGGGGCTGATCCCAGTGTTTTTTTGATCAATGCTTGCATGGGATATTCCTCATTTGAAATTATTTATCGGCTAGTTAAGGGTATTGTTCACTCCGTCTTAAGTCAGTTTTGCTGCAGTTCCGAAGAACTTCTCCATTGCTAAGCAGTGTAGACTTGACCTTTAGCAAAGAAAATCGGAACATTTTCAATGTCTATTTCAAATAATTTGAATATGAGGTTTATATGTTGCCATCTATTAGTCTCGATGGATTAATCGTGCTCGATGCCATTGATAAAAAAGGCAGTTTTTCAGCTGCTGCCGAGTCTTTGTTTCGAGTGCCGTCGGCTCTGACCTACACAGTGCAGAAACTGGAAAACGATTTAGGCACAAAATTATTTGAACGTAAGGGCCAGCGTGCGGAGCTGACCTTAGTCGGTCAACTTGTGTTGCGCCAAGGCCGAGAAATCCTTGCGGCAACATCAAGGCTCGAAGAGGCGGTGCGTCAACTCGAGACAGGCTGGGAGTCTTCATTGACCTTAGCCATTGATACAGTGGTGCCGGATTTACCACTACTGCAGTTGATTGGTGAGTTTACTGAGTTGGGTAAGCAAGTCACTGTGAATATCAGCGAAGAGTCCTTAGGTGGCGG
>JBOFUF010000123.1:0-11097 GCA_051652445.1 Shewanella sp. | reverse complement strand
TAGTCCAATGACCTTGGATATATCCTTCCCCCGCACCGATGGAACCAGTAAACATCACTTGGCGATAAAAGCTCGGGTGTTTAACCACAAGCGTAGCGTGTAAATCGGTATGACTCTCACCAAAACGATAGCTCTTATCGCCTTCAACTAAGGTCAAGCAGCCATGTGGCAGACTTTCCAACGCTTTAAGCAAGACTTTACGTGCAATACCGTCGGGCAATTTGCCAGTGCCGACTGAGGTTTGCGAAGCCGTATTTTCCATGTTATTTCTCCATCTGAGCTGGATGCGACACAAAGGGCACCCGTTTGAAAAAAAGTTTCAGCGCTTGCCAATAAATCCCGAAAAAAATCTTGAGCGTCATAAATGGAAAGCGAAACAAAAGCGTCCGTAAATTGGCCGCCGTTATAGGTTGGCGTTTCATCACTAAATTGGCATTAAACAGTTTTTTGCCATCGTCTTGCATCGACTTGTTTTCAATACCAATATTTAAGTCTTCGCAGGGTGCAGACACATGCCAGAGATAACGCATATCGAGAGTCATAAAGGGGGAAACATGAAACACTTTATCTGAAAGTTGGGGAGCGGCTACATCCACTAAATAGCAATGACGCTGATCCCAAGGCGTATTACTCACCTCAGCCAACAGGTATATAGGCATTTGATCTTGATAACAAAAATAAAAGTTCACTGGGCTGAAATACACGCCTAAATGGCGAACCTGCCCTACAAACAAGACTCGATTGCACAGAGTATTGGCGCCTAACTCGGCCACTTGCGCGAGCACCCGGCTCTTAAGCGCCGCCGTACTCACATCGGTAATGGTCAATTCACGACTGTCATTGGATTGAGTCGTAAAGGTCGTTAAATAGTCTTTAGGATTAAATCTTAATAACGCACGGCGCTGACTGGCAAAGACTCGCCCCATGGCACTGATTTTATCGACTTCATCTAAATCAATCGCCATTAACGCCATCGCATAGCTAAAGCTATGTTTAATGGGAGTAAAACGGCTGTGGGATACCATGCCGTAATAAATACCGCTGTTGAGCGCTGTTATCCTAATATCGGTCATAGGCTGACACCAAAATGGGCGCACACATCAACAGCACTGCGAACGCCATCTTCATGGAAGCCATTGTGCCAATAGGCGCCGGCAAAATGGGTATGATTGTGACCTGATATGTCCTCTCTACGACCTTGAGCCTTAAGACTGGCTTCGTTAAACACGGGGTGAGCATAGTTGAAACTGCGGATCACTTTGGCCTCATCAATCAATTCTGACTGATTCAAGGTGACACAGAAGGTCGGCGCATTGATGGGCAACTGTTGCAAGATATTCATATTGTACGTGACTGACGCTGGACGCTTTAGATTGCCATCTAAACGATAATTCCAACTCGCCCACGCCGCTTTTCGCTTCGGCAAAATACGCGTGTCCATGTGCAGCACCACATCGTTATTCTGATAACAAAGATCGCCTAAAACCGCGACTTCTGTGGGCGTCGCATCGTTTAACATTCGCAAAGCTTGATCGCTATGACAGGCTAAAATCACCTCATCGAATTCCAACCATTCACCGTGGACTTGTAACTTCACCCCATTGTCATGGCGTTCAATACCTGTCACGGGTGAGTTAAGGCGAATATTGTCCTTAAAGGGGGCAATAAGATCAGGAATATAGCTCCGTGAGCCGCCCTTTAACACATACCACTGGGGTCTATCACTGACATTCAATAAACCATGGTGCTGGAAGAAACGAATAAAAAACTTCAACGAAAACCCACGCATATCTTCTATGCTCGAAGACCAAATCGCCGCACCCATGGGTAAAATATAATGCTCGGCAAAAAAGCGCGAAAATTTTTCACTGTCTAAATAATCACCTAAGTTACCTTCTGGATAAATATCCAGTTGATAGAGTGCCTTACAGCTTTTATTGAAGCGCAAAATTTCTTTTAAAAAGGCCCAAAATCGCGGATTCAGGAGGTTACGCTTTTGGGCAAATAAACTGCCTAAATTGTGGCCGTTGTATTCAAGCCCTGTCAGGGCATTGTGCACGCTAAAACTCATCTCAGTCGGTAATATGGTGACATTAAGACGAGCCAATAACCGTTCAAATCGTGGGTATGTTCTGTCATTAAACACAATAAAACCTGTGTCTATCGCGTAGGTTTCGCCTTCATGCTCCACATCGACTGTCGCCGTGTGGCCGCCAATATAATCATTGGCCTCAAACACTGTAACCCTGTGTGACTCACTTAATAGATGCCCGCAGGTTAACCCCGAAATGCCGGAACCGACGATGGCGATATTTTTCATAAACTCTTGTCCTTAAGCTGCTTGGCTTGAGTATCGTTTGCAATCATTTTTTGCCAGACATATGCAGGTAAAAACGACATCAATTTTAATAAGTAAGTAAAGCGTCGCGGAAAATGGATCTCGCGCTTGCTGTCTTTAAGCCCATTACGTATCGCCTTAGAAGCGGTTTGTACACTCACTTGCATGGGCATAGAAAAATCATTTTTTGCGGTCAGTGGTGTCGCCACAAAACCTGGGCAAATCAAGCTCACGCCTATGCCATGCTGAGCAAGGTCGAGTGAAAGACTCAAGGCTAAATACTGCACCCCGGCTTTAGAGGCGCCATAGGCTTGTGCCCGAGGGAAGGGTAAATAAATGGCGCTCGAACTCATTAAGCCAATACGTGACCCCCTTGGCATTAACGGTAACAATGCGCCGAGACAATATCCCATTGCAATCAAGTTGGTATGGATAACGCGCTCAAACAGCACATCATCAAAAGCCTTCGCATCGTCTATATATTCACAACTGCCCGCATTTAAAATCACTAAATCGAGCTGGCAATCGCTTTTCGCCAATAGCTCAGCTAAATCTTGACCCGCGTTTTGCACTTGAGCGCGCTGGGATATATCGAAAATTAACAACGTGGCGCCATAAAGTTCATTTAACGCTAATGCGTCTAACCTTTCTTGAGAGCGGCCACAGGCGATGACCTGCCAACCTAAAGCTAAATAGTCTTGCGCGAGTTGCAATCCAATGCCTGAGCTTGCGCCTGTAATGAGTACGGTATTTATCTTCATCGGCTTAACAACGTCCATTACTTTGCCGCCCTATCTTTAAGTAAGCGAATAAGACCACCCATGCAGGGAATGTGCTCATACAACATTTGCCCTAAATCAAAGTAATCCCTATGGAAATAAATTTTATCGTTGAATTTAAGTTGGCTCATGCCATCAACACGGATAAGTGCGCCTTTATTCAACTTAGGGTGGCGATAATCCATCTGCCAAAACAGCGCAGCTTGGTTCGCATCCTGCTGCACTTCTTTGATCTCAAAATGAATATGTTGAACGTTTTTATATAACTTCGCGAAGTACTGAGTTAACGCTTCTAGACCCATAATTTGATGCATAGGATCAGTAAAGCTAATGCTGTCGTCATAAACTTGGGCTAACAGATGCAAGTTATCTTTGTTCAGATCTTGATAAAGCTGAATAAACTCATCAACAAGCGTATTAGGTTCAGTCATTGCTTGGTTTATCATCTTGTTATAACTCCTGATCCTATTTATTGGGCCGCGGCCTTTTTTAATACGCCTAATACGGTTAATGCCCTTGCTCTTGCGGCACTGTGCTCGACAATCGCACTGGGATAAGCCGTTTTAGTGTTAAATAACGGCGGTTCAAACAAGGACGGTGTCTGCGCTGTACTGGGTTGATGTAATTGCTTAATTCCCCAAGATGCGAGCTCTGGTAAGTACTTACGGATAAAGCTGCCATCTGGATCAAACTTTACACTCTGACTCATAGGGTTAAAAATACGAAAATAAGGCTGGGCATCGCAGCCACAACCCGCAGACCACTGCCAACCACCATTATTTGCAGCTAAATCGCCATCAATGAGCTTTTGACGGAAATAACGCTCACCCCAACGCCAATCAATCAGCAAATGCTTAGTCAGGAAACTCGCTACCACCATCCTCAGACGATTGTGCATCCAACCGGTTTGATTAAGCTGACGCATGGCGGCATCGACAATAGGGTAACCGGTGCGGCCTTCGCACCAAGCAGCAAACTCCTGCGGGTTATTACGCCACTGCACATGGTCGGCTTGACGATTGAAATTGTGATTTTTAGATAAATCGGCAAATGCCACCAGCAAATGACGGTAAAACTCACGCCAGGTAAGCTCATTCAACCAAGTACGAGCAGGACTAGTGTCATCGACAATCACCTCAGGGAAACGATGCAGTAGCGCAGCAACGCACTGTCTTGGGCTAAGTACACCAATTGCCAGATAAGGAGAAATTGAGCTAGTGCCATCAATGGAGGGGAAATCCCTATCTTGCTTATAATCCTGCACTTTTTGCAGAATAAATGCGCAGAGTAATCGCTTAGCCTGTCCTTCTCCTGCGGCCCATAACTCACTCGATACTTTAGTGACATGGTTAAACAACAGCGGCTGTGGTTCGGCGAGTACAGGCCCAAGCGGCGCCGGAACAGGGAGTGGTAAAATCGCTTTTCGAGCGACAAGCTCTCGCCATTTTCGACTAAAAGGCGTGAAAACCTTATACATATTACCGGACAGGTTGAGCACTGTGCCCGGCTTAAGCAAACAGTGTTCTTCGGTTAGCACTAGCGGGATCCCCGCCTGAATACAGGCTTGGTCGCGCTGTTGCTCGTTAATCTCAGGCTCGCTACCAGCAAACACGCGGCCAATGCCATTCTGGTGGCAATAGTGACCGATAAACTCAGGGACATCAGCAAAGGTATCTAACTGAATTAACTCGAATCCAATACCCAGATTCGCCAGTCCTTGGGCAAGAAGATTGAGATGACGTTCGATAAAATCCAACTGAATTGGCGCAACATCATGGCGCTGCCACTGGGTTGGCGTAGCGATATAAATCGCCTTAAGTGCCATGCCATTGTCTCTCGCCCAATCGCAAGCAGCGGTTAACGCCTGATTATCGGCAAGGCGTAAATCTTGGCGAAACCACATCAGTGCATTATTGCCCTGCACTTTTACTGGCATTGAATTTACTGGCACTGAATCATTAGCTAATGTCATTGTTTTTCTCACTATTTATCTGCTCGCTTTGATTCACGGCATTCATCTTGCCAGTGTTTACGGCTTCTATTCACCTTCCCCGCTAAGCGAGAGGGCATTTGTTCAATCAAATCGGTTGTCGAAGACACCCAAAAAGCAGGTAAAGCGCTTAACGTTGGCGCAAAAGGCCCCATAAACCGACATGGGAATGTCATTTGTTCTAATACAGCCAGCATTTCAGCCTGTTCACAACCCGAATGATTGGAGTCGGGAATAAGCCAAAGTGCATCAACGTTAAGCCTACCTCGCAGCAAAGGTAAACTGCCCATAGCTTGCTCGCCAAGATCAATAACCGATACCCGCAGCGACGCTAACTCAAGGGATAGAAGTAAAGAGAATAAGATGTTAGTGCGGGTAGAGTTCAGCGAGATGTGTGCCCTGCGGGATAGATTCAACACCGCAATTCGCGCCGTGATGGCCTTCCCCTTAAAAGCATAACGTCCACCCACTCGACTCAATAACTCACTCTTTAACCACGCAAGAATTAACGGTGCATCGAGCCGCTCACCCATTAAATCCTCTAGTTGATTAAACCAAGGTTGTAGCAACTTTTCTTTCACTAATTGGAAAGGATATAAGCCAAATGCATCATCTAATATCTGCTGTAATTTGTGCTGATTGAAGTCGAATAATGCCGTATTTAGCGCAGTGACTTGCTTGCTCCATATCTCAATGGCTTGGGTTTGAATCAGTTGATTTGATGATTTAGCCGCACTCATCAGTAAAGGTTTAACCTTACTTATCGCCACACCTTTAGCTAGCCATGCATTAATATCATGAATTTCTTTGATATTTTCGCTGGTATATAATCTATGTCCCTTGGGGGTACGTCCAGGGATCACTAAACCAAAACGGCGCTGCCATGCCCTTAAGGTGACGGCGTTCACCCCAGTTAAGGCCGACACCTCACCAATGGGGAGTAATATCTCACCAATGGATTCAGCGCTCGTGGTCGGCTCAGTGATTGGTTTCATACTTCCCGCTGTCATTCACTAAATAAAAAAATCATTGAATCGCATTAAACAGGTATTAATAGGCATAGCGCAGCTTTAACGCCTCAGGATGAGGGTGTAAGTACACTTGCTCTTCAATATAAGGTGTTGGAAATTCACGTAGATAATGATTGATAAGCGTGATGGGCACGAGCAGAGGCAATAAACCTTCGCGATATTTCATAATCGCTTCAGACAGTTCTGTCTTTTGCGGTTTGCTCAAATGCGTTTTAAAATAACCCTGAATATGCTGCAGCGTACTGGTATGGTTTTTACGGGTCGCATTGATTTTCAACGCCGTCATAAAGCCTTCAAAGTAGCGCGTTGCGCTTTGCTCAATATCCTCGATATTAGCCACTATCGGACCAAGCTCGCGATACCATGTAGGACTGTGCGTCATTAACAGATATTTATAGCGGGAATGAAACTTAACTAACTTATGCTTAGTCAGCCCTTCATGTTTCATCAGGTGCCAATCGTGGTAAGCATAAACACGGGTAAAAAAGTTTTCCCGCAGCACCATGTCATGTAAACGCCCCTCTTCCTCTACAGGCAACAACGGGTAACGCTCCATCAACTTGCGGGCAAATACACCAATCCCCGACTTAGTCCCGTTATTAGTGCCAATTTTGTATTCAGTCACTCGCTCCATGCCGCAGGTGGGCGATTTAGCGCAAAATAAGTATCCACCGAGAAAATCGAGCTGTTCGACTTTATTTTTGCTAAATTCATTGAGCCTATCGGTCACATCTAGACTACCGTCACCACTTTGAACCAAGATGGTTTCACCATCACGGACTAAACGGATACTTTTACGGGGTGCGCCTAAGCCTATCGCCATTTCAGGACAAACCGGCACATAATCAAAAAACTGCGCAATCTCTTGATTGCAATAGGTAGAATTTTTATGTCCGCCATCAAAACGAACCTTCTCACCCAATAGACAAGCACTGATCCCAATTTGAATTCGCAGCGGGTTAAACTTGTACATAAGTTGACTCCTTGTATCACTATGCTAGCCATTACGCACCACATTTTTACAAAGATCAAGTTTTTGCGCAGATTATTTAACATATCATTTAAGTGTGATTCCCACTAAATTAACCACCAATAACGATGCGGATAAATGATGCCCACTGCTGACAAGCCTAAGTGAATAAGTGAATGAGTGTCCAAATAACTAAAACTGCAGCACTGATAAATGGTACGCAGCCATGCCGACAATTTGAGTATCGGTACAGGAATCAAGAGGAAAACAGCCACAGATAAATGGGGATAACGGCGAGAATGACACAGAATGTTGAGCGCCCATCGATGAAATGAACAACGCGCTATGCCAATAGAAACCTTAACTATCGATAAGCATAGCGCAGCTTATTAAGCATAAAAAACCGGTATGGAGTTTGCACTCAATACCGGTTTTACCGGCTGCAAGGGTTCTATCGCAAACTGAGATCTTGACGCTACAAATTGAGGTAGCAGGCCCCCTCAGATACAACCAGTACTCATTCCATTTAATTCTGACTGTTTAAAAGCTTATAAACTCAGCCAAAGACTTTGATAATTTATCCGTGCCCAAATTACCCCCTATTCTCCAGAGCACAAGAGACTGGGCTAAAGTGAGTAAGATCTAATTTGGATTGGTATAATTCAACATCATCTCTTGGCATCAAAAACAAAAAAAGCCGCGAAGGTTCGCGGCTTTTTTTGTGTCAACCTATCCTGTCAAAGTGAAGGATTAATCCCTTTTGCCCACTTTCTCTAACCCCCAAACAAGTAGCATCGCCGCTAACATACAGACAATGGCGAACATCAGTTGTGAGGGCTGACCGGTGACGTGTTCAAAATTGAGTGGTGAAATATTTTGCTCTAATAAAGGCACTTGCTCACCGTGGGAGTTGGTCCGCCAAGTTAACGTCTCTTTCCAGGGCCAAATTTTACCTAAGGTGCCTAACATTAATCCGGTCAAAAACACGATAGTGGCATCATGGTATTTACGCAGCAGCGCCGACAATAAATGGCTGAAGGTCAGTAATCCCATCACAGCACCTGCCGCAAAACAGGCCAAAATATCCAGTTCGATGTTTTTAGCGGCTGCGAGAACCACAGGATATAAACCTAACAATAGTAAGATAAAACTGCCTGAAATCCCCGGCAATACCATAGCGCAAATCGCAATCGCGCCGCCGAAGAAGATATTTAAGTAACTGGCTTCTACCGCGACCGGATTCAGTACAGTAATCGCCCACGCCACTAACACACCAAGCGCAAATAAACCTAAACGCGCCAGCGTAAAGCCACTAACCTGCTTGAGCATATGCACAACGGATATAATGATTAAGCCAAAAAAGAACGACCAAATGGGGACGGGATGCACTGCGAGCAACCAAGAAATCAGTTTAGCAAAGCTAAAAATACTGGTTAGGATCCCTGCCAACAGACTCACCAAAAAGCCACCATTGATATGGGCAAAGGCGCCTTTTATGCCCTGTGACTTGATGATGCCCCAAAGAGAAGGATTGATACGTTTTACACTGTCGAGCAAGGTATCGAGAATACCGGTAATAAACGCGATGGTGCCACCCGACACGCCAGGCACGACATCGGCAGCGCCCATAGCCATCCCCTTAAAATACGTCAGCAAATATTTCACTGTGAGTCCTTGTAGTTAAATCAACATGCCATTGCCGCTTAACGACAAAATGGCCGCAATTATACGGTGTTACACTAAAAAGCGCGAAATGAAGTTTACTTAATTAAGCCAACTGGCATTTGTTGTTACCCTAATGTTACACTCATCCGACCAGAGCAGTCCAAGCAGCACTTGGAACAGGCCCAAGCTAACCATACCCCTTTGCACCATTATTAAGGATGACCATGAGCCAGACAGACGCTTCTAGCACTGCAGAACAAAAACCCAATAAAGTGCTCGCGCTCTACCATAAGACTCGCCGTTATCCCTTCGGCCAAAAACTGTTTTCAATGATGGTTTCACGCATGGCGCCCTATTTTGGCACCATCAAACCACTGATCACAGAATTACGCCTTAATCATTGCGCCTGTTTAATTAAAAAACGCCATGCCGTTCATAACCATATAAAAACTGTGCATGTGATTGCGATTTGTAATGGTCTAGAAATGGCCATGGGCGTGATGGCCGAAGCCTCTATTCCAAAACATTTACGTTGGATCCCTAAAGGTATGAGCTTGGATTATACGGCAAAAGCTGGCAGCGATATTTTATGTGTCGCCCAAGTGACACCAGAGCAATGGACGCCGGGCGATATGCTTGTCGCCGTTACCGCCTACGACACCCAAGGTGTGGTTGTGGTGAAGGGACATATCAAATTGTGGATTTCAGAAAAGCCGCAAAAATAAACGATTTGAATCAAGACTTGCAGTTAATGTCAGCATCTAAAAAGGGATCTTAGATCCCTTTTACGCTTTAACCTTAAGCCATTTAACCTTAAGCCTTCTTGGTCAAGACACACTGCCAATATCTAAAGATCCCACGTCAATCCAATCTGGCCGTCATGTTCAAGCAACATGACTCAGAAATAACCATTCACTGCCCAATCGAATGCTATGCTGTTCTCAATACTCACGGCTCATATTTTAAGGATATCAAGATGGATAAATTTTTAGCGGCAGCCATTGAAGAAGCCAAACAAGGACTTGCCGAGGGCGGCATCCCCATAGGTTCGGTATTAGTCATCGATGGTCAAATCGTCGGACGCGGCCACAATAAACGGGTACAAAAAGGCAGTTCAGTACTGCATGCCGAAATGGATTGTCTCGAAAATGCTGGCCGATTTAGCGCCGCGCAGTACCAAAGAGCAACCTTGTATTCCACTCTATCCCCCTGCGATATGTGCAGCGGCGCAGTATTACTCTATGGCATACCTAAAGTCATCGTCGGTGAAAACAACACCTTCCAAGGACCTGAAGCCTATGTAAAATCCCGCGGCGTGGATGTCACTGTCATCGATAATGCCGAGTGCAAACAATTGATGCAGGACTTTATCGCCAGTAATCCCACACTCTGGAACGAAGATATCGGCGAGTAATGGTTAGACCGTCTTCTCAATCCGTTTCTGCTTTTTTGTATTGCACTTTTTACCTTGGCGCTATTTCACTTTCTACCTTTCCTGTATTTTACTTTTTGTGTTGACGATATTTCATTGAAGGCTCGCGCCTGCTAGGCTAGCCCTCCCCAATCCCATTGAAAAGTGCAAGATGTCTACTCGCCAAAGGAACTCAGCTAACAGGTCAGCAAACTTACCTAAAGGCCCTTGGTCAAATTTAGACTCCTCACAGCCTGTTGTAATACCAATACCCGCACAGCGTAATGCCAATCTTGATGCCATTCGTGGCTTAGCCGTGTTGGGGATATTTTTTATGAATATCTATTTTATGGGTATGACTTTTTATGGCTATGCGCCCCATGAAACACCGCCTCTGCCGGATCACATCATCAAAGTATTTAATAATTTTTTTATCGAAGCGCGCTTTATCAGTCTGTTCTCTATCTTGTTTGGCGCTGGGCTTTTTATTCAATATCAGCGATTTAGCGCCAAAGGCCTAGACGCTTATCCCCTACTGCGATCACGTTTAAAATGGTTAATGGTGTTTGGCCTACTCCACGGCATTTTTATTTGGTCAGGTGATATTTTATTCACCTATGGCATCAGTGGATTTTTAGCATTGTGTTACAAAGATTTAAGTATTGAAGCCCTTAAGCGCAAAGCGAATATTTTTATGTTAAGCGCCTTAGTTGTCATCACGCTGGTTAGCCTTACGGGCAGCAATGAACCTTTCACTCGAGAATCGAGTCTATTTGCAGAGCAATACAGTGCATGGACCTCTGGTTATGCCGACCAACTATTACTGCAATTGATGCAAGTTGGCTATATGGCACTGGTGATCCCTTTTACCATAATGTGGTTTACAGCTGGCTTGATGTTGCTCGGCATGGCC
>JBOFUF010000122.1:0-4009 GCA_051652445.1 Shewanella sp. | reverse complement strand
AACTAAAGAGGAGAGATAACGTCGATGGATCAAGCGGAATTTAGACTCAGATTTACGAAACACTCCTTAGAGCGGCAAGATCCTGCGGCTTTTCCTGACCTTGGACTGCGCAAAGCGGCAGTGTTGATCCCACTGCTGGAAATTCACGGTGAACTGCATCTGATGTTGACTCAAAGACCGATGCATCTTCGCGCCCATCCAGGGCAGATAAGTTTCCCGGGCGGTAAAATTGAGCCCTATGATATGAATGCAATTGCGGCCGCGTTAAGGGAAGCAGAAGAGGAAATTGGATTATCGAGCTATAACGTCGAGGTGCTGGGTACCTTTCCGGCCCACAATACCTTCACAGGGTTTGAAATCACCCCTGTGGTTGGCATTATCAAACAGGCATTTGATTTAAAGCTCGATCCCGGTGAGGTCGCCGATTGCTTTACCGTACCATTAGGTTTTTTTATTGAACCCAATAATCGCCATCAAAAGCGTTTTTTACGCCAAGGGCGCTATTACAGTGTGCATTTTATGCCCTATCAACAACGGTTTATCTGGGGTGCGACCGCCGCGATTATCGATCATCTGTGTCGCCAGTTAAGCATTCCAACCGCTATCCTCTGACTTATCTCGCCTAACCCCAAGCCAATACCGCTGAGCTTAAACCACCAAATGGATATACAAACCGGCGACAATAGAGGTTAACAGCAACATGGGGATATTAAACCAATACCCCATACGACTATGGTTAGCGACATAATAGTTAAACGCTAAACTGACCAAACTAATACCACCGCAGACCCAAATCAAATACTGTAATAATTGGGTTTCCTGTGGGTCCCAATGGACTCTAAATGTCGCTCCGCGGCTTAAATAATCACCCACTTCGCGATCAGGTCTTGCATCACCAAACACCAATAGTGCATAGACGGCGATTGCCCAGCCTAAAATAGATAATATCGCGAGGATAATTTGAAATATTCTCACTTTACTCATACCGCCTCCCGTTGTTTAACTCACTATATCGCTCAATATCAGTAATATTGATCTCAGGATACCTTTTTCAGCTTGAGAAAAGCCACCAGCAAGGTAATATAAACCTCCAAAATTTTCATCTAAAACGTTTCGTTGGAGAATCAAGCAACAATGAGCATCGCATCTGTCGCATCTGTATTTAAAGGTGAGCACGCCGTCGGTTCTAAAGTCACTGTGCGTGGCTGGGTCAGAACCCGTCGTGACTCTAAAGCCGGCATCTCTTTTTTAGCTGTTTATGACGGCTCTTGCTTTAATCCTATCCAAGGCGTCGTGCCCAATAGCTTGGATAATTACGACAACGAAGTGTTAAAGCTGACTGCCGGTTGCTCTGTTGTAATGACAGGCGACGTGGTGGAATCTCCAGGCGCAGGTCAAGCCTTTGAGCTGCAAGTGACTGCCATTGAAGTGGCTGGCTGGATTGATGATCCAGATACTTACCCAATGGCCGCCAAACGTCATTCGATTGAGCATTTACGTGAACTGGCCCACTTACGCCCACGCACTAACATTATTGGTGCTGTTGCTCGCGTGCGTAACTGTTTATCCCAAGCGATTCACCGCTTCTATCACGAAGAAGGCTTTATTTGGGTATCGACCCCACTTATCACCGCATCAGATTGTGAAGGCGCCGGTGAAATGTTCCGCGTATCGACCTTAGATATGGAAAACCTGCCACGTACTGAAGCAGGTAAAGTTGATTACGATAAAGATTTCTTCGGTAAAGAAGCGTTTTTAACCGTATCAGGTCAGTTGAACGCTGAAACCTACGCCTGTGCGCTATCAAAAGTGTATACTTTTGGCCCGACTTTCCGTGCAGAAAACTCAAATACCAGCCGTCACTTAGCGGAATTCTGGATGGTTGAGCCTGAAGTTGCCTTCGCTAACTTAAACGACATCGCCGGCCTTGCCGAAGCGATGCTGAAATACGCCTTTAATGCCGTATTAACTGAGCGCATGGACGATTTAGCCTTCTTCGCCCAGCACGTTGATAAGACCGTCATCGACCGTCTGCAATCGTTTGTTTCAAGCGATTTTGCCCAAGTAGATTACACCGATGCGGTTGAAATTTTGCAAAACTGCGGCAAAACCTTCGAATTCCCCGTGTCTTGGGGCATCGACTTATCTTCTGAGCATGAGCGTTACTTAGCCGAAGAGCACTTTAAAGCCCCTGTGGTGGTAAAGAATTATCCAAAAGATATTAAATCCTTCTACATGCGCTTAAACGATGACGGTAAAACCGTTGCCGCGATGGACGTATTAGCACCAGGTATTGGTGAAATCATCGGTGGTTCTCAACGTGAAGAGCGTTTAGACGTGCTGGATATGCGTTTAGCGGAAATGAATCTGAAGCAAGAAGATTACTGGTGGTACCGTGATATGCGCCGTTATGGCACAGTGCCACATGCAGGTTTTGGACTAGGATTTGAGCGTTTAGTGTCTTACGTGACGGGCGTGAATAACATTCGTGATGTTATTCCTTTCCCACGAGCACCACGCACTGCGAACTTCTAATCTCCCTATACCTTAGGACTGCATCGCTAAGACATCGCTATTAAGCCTTAGCAAAACGACAGGAGCTGAATATTCAGCTCCTTTTTTGTGCGTCCGTTTTAGTCATATCTACGGCTCAACCACCATAATAGCCATGAATGCCCTTGGTTTTACGTGTGTATTATTCCTGATAACCCTGCATTATTAGACACCTTAAATATATTCAACGCATCATAGGCCGCATAGTGTTTATTGATTTAGGTTAATTTCATTGACTTTACCCTGTGCGAGTGTGTATCTTCGCCGATTTTCTCGGCATTACTTGAACTTGGCACTTGAACTTGGCATTTCGTTTGGCGTATGTCCGCCGACTTAATGTGCATTTTGCATTTTAAAGTCGGCAGTCACATCATTACGCGCTTAATCCTGTAGTTGTGATCGTTACGCAGATAAAAGATGCGTTAATTCATGTGGATTTGACTGCGTCAATTACAAAATAAAGGACAATTAATTAATGAATCCATCCTCTCGATTTGCAGCAATAACGCTGTTAGCCCTTATGCCTTCAGTGGTTAACGCAAAGGCGTGGTTGCCATTGTTTGCAGAGGAAGCCATCGCCAAAGGGTATGAGTTGCCTTTACCTTTTGGGGTGAGCATTGCGGCGATGCAGGTCGAGCAAGGGATACAAATCGATAGTATAGGCTTTGCTGGTTTAAACCATCCTTTATTGCCTATGGTTCCTTTACCTACTGATACGATTGAAATTTCTGCCAAGGCAGGTGAGCAAAAAAGCCAAGTGTATACTTTAAGAGCTGATGCGTGGCTTTTGCCTTTTTTGAATGTTTATGCCATCGCTGGCCAAATGACCGGTTACTCAGAGACTCGAGTTCATCTCGATAAAATCGAGATCTCACCCTTACCAGCCATCACTGAGGGCTTGCCTGACTTTAATTTTCGGTTAGATCTTGATGGCTATCTTTATGGCGCTGGGATCGTGATTGCCGGTGGTGTCGGTAATTGGTTTACCTTGATTGATGCCAGCCTTACCAATACCCGTTTAACCATTATTGATGGCAACATTAAAGCGTTTGTGTTGTCTCCTCGGCTGGGGTATGACTTTGGCGATAAAGGTTTACCCTTACGGATCTGGGTTGGCGGGATGCATCAAGAGGTTGAGCAGCAACTCGGTGGTTATATTAGCGATTTAGATTTAGGGGCGGCAAATGGATTGATTTCGTTAGTCGATAAAAAAGGCCAAGCCCGTTTTAATGTCGAGCAACATCTTACGACTCCCTGGAACACCTTACTGGGATTTCAGTATCTGGTGTCGCGTGAATGGTCTGTCGTCGGCGAATTTGGCTTAGGTGGTCGTAAGAGTGCCATTTTATCGCTGGAGTACCGTTTTTGATAAGGGCCTAATTGGTCGTCATTATTCGATGAGGCTTGGTTACCCCGCAGTGGGGTGGGATATCGTCTCACCTTTAAGCCGCGGGTT
>JBOFUF010000121.1:0-5320 GCA_051652445.1 Shewanella sp. | reverse complement strand
ATTGTCAGTGGCATTGCCTGAACAACAAAAGCACCTTGCCAGCGGCAAAGATAAAGCCCTGCTCGCCGAGCTCTGCTACGGCGTGATGCGCACTCTGCCGCAAATAGAGAAACGCATCAGTGAATGCCTAGAGAAACCTCTTAAAGGTAAGCAAAGGATTATCCACCAGCTGCTGATCATAGGTTGCTATCAACTGTACTTCACTCGCATTCCAAGCCACGCCGCAATTTCAGAAACCGCCGAAGCCTGTCGCCAGTTAAAATTTGAAGGCATGGTCAAGGTGGTTAACGGTGTACTGCGCAATATTCAGCGCCAGCTTTCGCCGCTAAGCACAGAATCAGATACCTTAAGCTACAACACCCCCGCTTGGTTGATTAAGCGCTTAAAAGAAGCTTATCCCGAACAGTGGCAAGACATCATTCAACAAAGCCATGAACGCCCGCCCATGTGGCTGCGTAATAATCGCTTATCCCAGAGCCGCACTGAATACCTCGCCGCCTTAGCCGAACTCGACATTGAAGCGAGCGAAGGCAGCAGTGCCGATGCCATTCTCTTAGCGCATCCAAAGGATGTCGCCACACTGCCACGCTTCCATGAAGGTGCCGCATCGGTACAAGATGGCGCAGCACAATGGGCAGCAACCTTACTCGCTCCGCAAGCCAATGAGCTCATACTCGACGCCTGCGCAGCGCCCGGAGGCAAAAGTTGTCATTTACTCGAACTTGAGCCGAGCATCAAATTAGTTGCTGTCGATTTTGATGCCAAGCGTCTGGATCGCGTGCAACAGAACCTAGACCGCTTGTCATTGAGTGCTGAGCTTATCCATGGCGACGCAGCCAATATTGACTCATGGTGGCAAGGCGAGCAGTTTGACCGTATTTTATTAGACGCACCTTGCTCAGCCACCGGAGTGATCCGCCGCCATCCCGATATCAAATGGCTCCGTAAAAACCATGACATCGAAGACCTCGCTGAACTACAACAGCAAATTCTCGATCATTGCTGGAAGTGGCTAAAACCCGGTGGTACGCTTCTTTATGCCACTTGTTCGATTTTACCGCAGGAAAACCGCGATCAGATCAGTGCGTTTTTAGATAGAACAATGAACGCTAAGCTAGACCTGCTTGCCCAACAACACTCGCCACAAGATATAGGTTGGCAAATCACGCCAGGGCAAGACAACATGGATGGGTTTTATTATGCCCGTTTACTGAAAGCGACAGACTAGGAAGTAAGCAAGGCCATGAAAATTATTATATTAGGTGCGGGTCAAGTTGGCGGAACTTTGGCCGAGAATTTGGTGGGAGAGAACAATGACATCACCATTGTCGATTATGACAAATCCAGATTGCGCGCCCTGCAAGATAAATATGACCTTCGCGTCGTAGCGGGCCATGCCGCTCACCCTGATGTTCTCAGAGAAGCGGGGGCAGAAGATGCCGATATGCTGATCGCCGTAACCAATAGTGATGAGTGCAATATGGCTGCCTGTCAGATTGCCTACACTCTCTTTGGTACGCCCACGAAAATTGCCCGTATACGCTCAGAACCCTATTTAGCAATGCGCGATAAACTCTTTATCGACAGTGAAACTAAAAATAGCGACGGTCGCCCCCGTGGTGGCTTTGTGATCGATGAGCTAATCGCCCCTGAACAGTTAGTGACCGCTTACATCCAACGGCTTGTAGAATATCCAGGCGCGCTGCAAGTACTTGAGTTTGCTGAAGGTCGATTAAGCCTAGTCGCTGTTAGAGCCTATTATGGCGGCCCACTGGTGGGGAATGCTTTAGCCACACTTCGCGAACATATGCCCAATATTGATACCCGTGTCGCGGCTATATTTCGCCAAGGCCGTGCAATCATGCCTCGCGGCACCACCATTATCGAAGCCGATGATGAAGTCTTTTTCGTCGCAGATAGCCGTCATATACGCGCCGTTATGAGCGAAATGCAAAAGCTCGATAGCTCCTACCGCAATATTATGATCGCCGGAGGCGGTAACATAGGCCTCGGCTTAGCAAAACGCCTCGAGCGCACCCATTCAGTCAAGCTGATTGAGCATAAGTTGGAACGGGCTGAAGCCTTATCGGAGCAATTGGAAAATACCACAGTGTTTTGTGGTGACGCCTCAGATCAAGAATTACTGCTCGAAGAACACATAGATCAAACCGACGTATTTATTGCAGTCACCAATGACGACGAAGCCAATATCATGTCGGCTCTACTAGCAAAGCGTATGGGCGCGAAAAAGGTGATGGTACTTATCCAGCGCGAAGCTTATGTGGATATAGTACAAGAAGCCAATATTGATATCGCAATCTCACCACAACAAGCGACAATTTCAGCACTGTTAACCCACATTCGCCAGGGTGATATTTGTAACGTTTACTCCCTGCGTCGTGGCGCTGCCGAAGCAATTGAAGCCATTGCCCACGGGGATGCCAGCACGTCTAAAGTGGTAGGAAAAGCCATTGGCGATATTAAATTACCTCCTGGAACAACCATTGGCGCGATTGTTCGCAATGACGAAGTGCTAATGGCACACGACAAAACCGTCGTAGAACAGGGAGATCACGTAATCTTGTTCTTAGTAAATAAAAAGTTTGTCGGCGAAGTCGAGAAACTTTTTCAACCCAGTGCGTTTTTTTTCTAAGAGCCTAAAGAAGTCAACTTATGCTGAACTTTAGACCGCTATTGTTTATTTTAGGGCTGTTTTTGTCCATGTTGGCCGCCTTCATGCTGATCCCACTGTTCCTTGCCGCCTACAGGGGCGAGGAAACCGTGGGTTCTTTCATGCTGTCAGCTTTGGTGACAGGCATTTGTTCTAGCCTGTGTTTGCACAATGGCCAGAGTAAAAACATCAACCTCAATATTCGTGATATGTTCCTGCTCACTAGCCTGACCTGGTTGATCGTCAGCTTATTTGCGGCCATGCCCTTTACGCTTTATCACGGTATTGGCTATACCGACGCTTTCTTTGAAACCATGTCGGGCATCACAACCACAGGCTCTACCGTGCTCTCAGGGTTGGATAAAATGGATCACAGTATCTTAATCTGGCGATCTTTATTGCAATGGTTAGGGGGCATAGGCTTTATTGTGATGGCGGTAGCCATTTTGCCCTTCTTAAACATCGGCGGGATGCGGCTATTTCGTACTGAGTCATCGGATTGGAGCGACAAAGCAGTACCTCGCACCCAAAGTATGGCCAAGCATTTATTCTTTATATATATTTTACTAACCATTATGTGCGGCGTTGCTTACCATTTCGCTGGGATGACTTGGTTTCAAGCCATTAATCATGCGATGACAACCCTCTCGACTGGCGGTTACTCCACCTCAGATAGCTCAATGGCGGCGTTCTCTAATTCAGCACACTGGGTTGGCGTGATCTTTATGGTTGCTGGTGGCTTGCCACTCATCATGTTTGTGCAAACCATACAGCAAAAGGATCTGCGGATTTGGAACGATGATCAGGTCAAAGGCTTCTTACTATTCCTGACCTTTGTCTCATGTTCTATTGGTTTTTGGCTGTGGCAAACTCGTGATATTGAGCTCCTCGATGCATTGCGTTTATCCACCTTTAACGTGGTTTCTGTGGTCACCACCACAGGTTATGGTTTAACCGACTACGGTACTTGGGGGGCATTTGCTAACATCGCATTCCTGTTTTTAATGTTTGTTGGTAGTTGCTCTGGATCAACCTCTGGCGGGATTAAAATCTTCCGTTTTCAAATTGCTGGCGCCATTATGCGTGAACAATTAAAACAGCAATGTCATCCAAACGGTATCTTTAGGGAACGCTACAACAATCGCATCATCAGTGACGATATCGTGCGTTCACTGATCACTTTCATGCTGTTGTTTATGATGGTGATTGTAGGTTTATCGGTGGTTTTAGTGCTTACAGGCCTCGACCCTATGACCAGCTTCACGGGTGCAATTACAGCCGTCACCAACGTGGGTCCTGGTTTAGGCCCTATTATTGGCCCAGCGGGTAACTTTTCAACCCTGCCCGATACGGCTAAATGGGCCTTGTCACTTGGTATGCTACTCGGTCGTTTAGAAATTCTGACCGTGGCGGTATTATTCCACCCGCGCTTTTGGCGGTATTAGTGTATTAAAACTTGAATAATAAAAAATGCGCTTAACTTGTTAAGCGCATTTTTTATTAGGCGGTAGCGGTAACGTCCGCTAATTTCAGCAGATGATCGGCATAAACCTTCACATCTTGCCAATCGGTATAATCAATCACTGATTTAGGATCGGTTGGGCCTTTAGTTATCTTCATAATCAACTGGATTGCTAATCTGTCGTACCAAGGCCATGCTGGATAATTGACTTTCCCTGCAATGATTTTAAGGTCGGCAGGCGTCCACGGTGATAATGCAATGAATTTTTGCAGATATTTATTATTCTCAGGGATTCGTTTTTCAGGATTTCGCGCCACGACATTAACACAGAAAAAGCTGTTTGGTAATTCACTCAGAGCCCGCTGATGCTGGCCGATAAACTGGAATACACTTTTGTCATAGCTGCCATAGAGCACACAGGCACCTAACGCGACGGCATCATAATTGTGCCAATCAATACACCTAGCGGCCGCACTGTTGATATCGATGAGGTCCACCTTCGCGCCACGAAAAATTAATTGGTCGGCAATTGCATTGGCTATCTTGGCGGTATGGCCACCACGGGTAAAATAAAGTACGAGGACGCGTGTCATAGGAAATTCCTGAACCACTGAGTGAATGTCACCATTGTGACAAGATGACGTTAAATAAACCTCTGACAGGATCACAAATCAGCGGAATCTCATATTCTGAGATGCAAAAATTGAGATCTGTATTGTCGAGCAGTATGATTGTATAAACAAAAGCTTTCAATTAGTATTATCTAATAAAAGCGATAAATGAGTAGCCTTATGCAAAATGACATAGATGTAGATGCAATGGTAACGAATGCGGAAAGTGCAGCCAAATGGCTTAAAGCCATAGCGAACCCTTACCGCCTAATGATTTTATGCCTACTACTCGATAAAGAGTTAAGCGTAACCGAACTCAATGCCACAGTACCATTAAGCCAGTCTGCACTATCCCAGCACTTAGCAGTATTGCGCGCTGAAGATCTGGTGGATACCCGTAAGAGCTCACAGATTGTTTATTACAAGCTCAAGAACGAGCAAGTCAGCCAAGTTATTGCGATTTTACATAGCCGCTATTGTGCAGTCTGATACGGTAACATTTATCTACATTTAAGCCCTCGTTAGCTACGCATCACGAGGGTTTAATCATTTTTACGGTTGACTAAAACGGTTACC
>JBOFUF010000120.1:0-9762 GCA_051652445.1 Shewanella sp. | reverse complement strand
TCGCTTTAACTCTCAGATTTCAGCTGTATTTAACAGCACATTAGCGTCGTTCTTTGTTAACGAACGCCTTGACAGTATCTTCTCCCGACACTTGGTCGCGTTGTAGACACATTAAAAATCGACATTAAAAATCGATGGCACGGGTTCTGTTACTTTGTCGCAGGGTTAATCTTGTTCATTGCAGCGACTGCAACCATCACTGTGTGTTTCAACTTAACTCAACTTAACTCAACGTAATCAGTGTCAATTAACGCAGTACCTTGCTTAAAAACGCTTGGGTACGGGCTTCTTTCGGGTGGCTAAATAGCTCATCAGGTGGGCTTGATTCAACCACATAACCGCCATCCATAAAGATCACCCGATCGGAGACATCTCTGGCGAAGCCCATTTCATGGGTAACAATCACCATAGTCATGCCCTTTAGCGCTAAGTCTTTCATTACGTCAAGTACATCGCCAACCATTTCAGGATCGAGTGCCGATGTTGGCTCATCGAACAACATCAAGTCGGGTTCCATCGCTAATGCACGGGCAATGGCGACCCTTTGCTTTTGGCCGCCCGATAAACTGGCGGGGTAGGCATTAGCTTTATCACTTAAGCCAACCTGTGCCAGAAGTTCAAGCGCTTTGGTTTGTGCCTGAGCTGGCGTCATCATCTTTAAGCTAATGGGCGCTAAGGTGATGTTTTGGATGACAGTTTTATGGGGGAACAGGTTAAAGTTTTGAAACACCATGCCTACTTTTTGGCGCAGTTTATCGACGCAGGCGTTTGGCGCTGTGATCAACTGACCTTCAATCTCGATATCGCCTTGGCTTGGCTGCTCTAACAGATTGATACAGCGCAAAAAGGTACTCTTGCCACTGCCGCTTGGACCAATGACGCTTACCACTTCGCCCTGACGAATATGCTCGCTAATCCCCTTGAGTACTTGGTTATCGCCGAAGTGTTTATGCAGGTTGGTTATTTTAATCACTTTGTTTCAACCTCTTTTCAAATTTCGACAGGACAAACGTGAAGCTGTAGGTCAGGAATAGGTAAATAAGGGCGCAGGTAAATAACGGCACACTGTCCTCGAAGGTACGGCTACGAATGATTTCACCGGCGCGCATAAGATCAACGCCACCGATAAAGCCAATCACGGCGGTTTCTTTGAGGAGCACGATAAATTCATTCCCCAGTGCGGGCAGAATATTTTTAATCGCCTGGGGCAGAATAATCGACCTCATGGTCATTGTCTGGGACAAGCCCAGTGAACGAGCCGCTTCGGTTTGACCTTTATCAACGGCTTGAATCCCCGCGCGGATGATCTCAGAAATATAGGCGCCGCTATTGAGACCAAAAGCGATAATGGCGGCGGTGATCTTATCGACATCTAAGGCTGAAAGCACGATGAAGTAAAGGATCACTAATTGCACGACCACTGGGGTGCCACGGATCACACCGACATAAAGATTGGCGGGAAAGCGGATATACCACTTAGACGACATCTTCATAAAGGTGGTGCCAATGCCTAACACTGCGCCTAATAACATGGCGAAGAAAGTGACGATTAAGGTCACTTTCAAACCATTTAATATCAGCAGTATGCCTATCATGCCGTCTTCGCCAATTGGGCTAAACAGCGAGCTGTTAATTGCGTCTATCATACTGATATCACTTTATATGGGTAGACACGAGCGTCTGATATTGGCCATCGGCTTTCATGTTAGCCAGTGTTTTATTGATGCTCGCCAACAGTTCTGGCTGCTTTTTTGACACGGCTAAGCCATAAAATTCGGCGGGGAAATCCAGTTTAATCAGCTTTAATTCCGGATTTTTAGCCAGATAGTTAGCGGCAGGTTCGCTGTCGAACAGCACTAAATCTACCTTTGAATTTTTAAGCTCCATGATGGCTTCAAAACCCGTATTAAAGGCGGTGACATTTTGGGTGTATTGCTTCGACATAATGTCAGCGGTCGTGCCTAACTGCACCGCAAAGTGCTTGCCTTTAATATCTTCAAGCGTATGAATGCTATCGTTATCTTTATTGACTAGTACGACTTGGGTCGCTTCGTAGTAAGGATCGGAAAAGTTGACGTTGGCTTGACGTTCAGCGGTAATTGTCATGCCCGAGGCGATAAAATCAATCTTGCCTGAGTTGAGTGCGACGATCAGTGAATCGAATTTCATGTTTTCGACTTTCAGTGTCTTGCCGGCATCTTTTGCGATTTGCTTGGCTAAGTCGATATCAAAGCCTTTGATTTCATCGCCACTTTGGCCACCAACATATTCAAATGGAGGGAAGGCGGCGTTAGTGCCAACAACTAATACGTCGTCACTTTTTCCGCATCCAGCTAACAACAAGGTGGCAGTTAAGGTCAGGCCGCCTAATAACATGGATTTTTTCATTTAAGACTCTCTTGTCGATTTCACTATCAGTGTGGCGACTATAGGCAGATGAGAATGACGTGTCAATAATTATGCGTAACATGTGACTAAAAATGCATTTATTTTTTATGATCTCTATTACATGAATTTGTGGCGCCGCTTTCTTGTACAGAGTTGACCTTGAGTTTTTTTATTTGGTTGCTACTGTGGTTTTTTTGTCATGGCTGTTGTTAGCTTTAGGTTTTTAACTATTTTAATTTATGCGGTATGCATTTGTGATGTTCCAATTAGAGCGCCATTGTTTGAGTTGTCACCTATTAATGTCGAGTTAAATTGGCTAGTTTAGCCACTCTTTAACCACATCATTCATTGTTGTTATTCTTATTTTATGCAGTTTAAATCGCCGGCCGGTTTTAGGGCCAGGCCATATTGATGTTTCAGCAGTCAAAAGTGAACTATCTCAATTTAGCATTAACATGTTTGGCCCTGTGGTCATCGAGTACATTGCAGGCTGAAACGCCTAAGCTGCATATGCACGTTGCTGCCCAGACGTGGCAAGCTGATGGTCAATGGTTAGAGAATCAATATTTATTTGAGCCCATCCTCCAGCATATCAAGTAATGCCAAAATCGGTTTGCCTGATATGGGCGCCACGTTTAGGAACATCTGGCTTGCCGTGACAATAGCAGGCTTAGCCCTCTGGCGTGTGTTGCGCTTGCGTTAGGTTTATTCCGCTTGTGGGATAAACGATGTCGATTAAATAACGCATAAGGTGATGGGCATGAGTATTCCCCTTCGGGTGTATTCTTAAAATTCATGCATTACATTCTCAATATTCATTTTTGTTATCCAGTCGGCAAGCCTAGAATGCCGCTAGATAAAACCTGTTCTAACCGAGAAAATTATGTCATTCCCACAAGCCGCAATACGTCAGTGTCGACATTGGGTTTTGTTACTCACCCAAATCGGCCTCTTCTGTTTACTGTCTTTTGTTTGTCAAGGGGTGGCCACCTGGGCACATTCTCCCATTCCTGGGAGTGTGATCGGCTTAGGCATCTTACTGCTTTTATTATGTTTTAAACTCATTCCTGAAAATGCAGTGCAACTGGGCGCAGCTTGGTTGATTGGTGAGTTATTGCTGTTTTTCATCCCCCCAGTGATTTCGATCATCAAGTACGAAGGTTTGTTTGAGCAATACGGTACCAATATATTGTTCACCTTAGTGATGGGCAGTGTGTGCGTGATGTTTGGTACTGGCTTTGTGGTTGATAGAGTGTTTCGTTTTGAACAACAACTGAACATCAAAAATCTGGCCCGTCGCCACGCTAAGGCGATTCAGTGATGGCTGACTTAAACATAGTGGATTTTGTCATGTCACAGACGGGATTAGCCCTATTCAGTCTACTCCTTACCGTATTCTGTTATTTCGGCGCTAAGCGTTTATATCGGTACCATAGGGTCTGGTGGTTAGCCCCCATAGTGTTAGCGCCGATAGTGATTACTCTATTGGTGTTTAATCTTAAGATCCCGCTGCCTACGTATTTTGAATACACCCATTTCTTGATGGCCATGTTAGCGCCGGCGACGATAGCCTTTGCTTTGCCTATTTATCGTGAACGTAAGTTGATCCGCCAATATCCGCTGACAATTGGTTTAGGTGTAACCGCGGGATTATTTCTAGGGATGACGTCTTCTTGGCTGCTGGTGAAGTTTATCCCTTTACCCGTTGAGTTATCTAAGAGTTTATTGGTGCGGTCAGTGTCAACCCCCTTTGCGATGGAAGCCACCAGTGCCTTTGGTGGTGTGCCTGAATTGACGGCCATGATGGTGTTAATCACGGGGGTCATTGGCATGCTCGTGTGTGAGCCCTTATTCAAATTTATGCGGATCCGCACTTCGTTAGGTAAAGGTGTGGCATTAGGGGCATCGGCCCACGGTGCCGGCGCGGCAAAAGCCACTGAAATCGGTCAGCAAGAGGGCGTTATCGCCAGTTTGACCATGATTTTTATCGGTATCGCTATGGTCTTAGGCGCCCCTGTTTTTGCGCTGATTTTTATCTAATGACGAAATGTCATCGTGCTAGGTTTAGCGTGTTAGCGGAGTTAGCGGAGTTGGTTGAGTTAGCGTTAAAGCATGAGTGTCGCGACTGGTGAATATCAATACTTCACTTCAATTTTGGCAAATTTGCCTCTCCGGGCGCTAACATTTTTCTGTTATGCGTCTTTTTTTATTTGAATGTAATGTCCTAAAAGACGCCATGCGGTATTCAGTTAAAATACAGAAGCTCTGCAAACACCACCGAAGGTTGTCTGAACCCTAGGCACTTGCGTGGCCTGCTGTTCAGTGCGCCCTGATAGCGCTGTAAGTCCTCATCAAATCCCTCTCCCCCTTGAAGTGTAAGAACTTTGGTTAAAAGGTTAAAAAAATATGTATTATTTTATGTCAAATTATTAAGCTAGAAAAACATTGATTTTAAGCGTTAATGCCTGCGATGGAGGGGTAATGTGGTTATAGACTCTTTTTATCTCTACTCTGTTGATAGGTTAAGCTAGTTTCTCGCCAGAGGGGGCGAGGGGAAACGGCAGTTCTTCAAGATAAAAGTCTAATTGCATTCTATTTCTTTCACGATAGAACTCCTATACTTATCCAAAATTTGTGCTACCGCACAATCAATCCCTTATTTATTCAGTGAAGTCGATATGAAGATCCGTTTTCTGCTCAGTAGTTTTATTCTTGCATGCAGCAGTCTCACTGTTGCCACGACAGCGTATTGCGCCGACTCGGCCTCTGTCACATCTAAAAGCACTACCGCTAAATCGGCAGTGCAAGCTAAAAAAGCACCATCAAAGCAAGAGGTTGCAGGGCGTAGTGCCATTATCGTCGATTTGAACACCAATGAAATACTGTATTCGTATAACCCTAACGCAATCATGTCAATTGCATCCGTCACTAAGTTAATGACCGCCATGGTGATCTTAGATGCCAAATTACCTATGGATCAAAAGCTGGCAGTAAACATCCGTGATACCAAAGAAATGAAAGGTGTTTATTCTCGGGTGCGTGTAGGGAGCGAAATAAGTCGTAAAGATATGTTATTGCTCACATTGATGTCGTCTGAGAACCGAGCGGCAGCGAGTCTGGCACATCACTATCCAGGGGGGTACAATGCCTTTATCAAGGCGATGAATGCTAAGGCAAAAGCCCTCGGTATGCAAAACACCCGCTATGTAGAACCGACTGGTTTATCGCACAAAAATGTCTCTAGCGCTAAAGACCTTGTGGTACTGCTCAAAGCCAGTCAAGGGTATCCTTTGCTAGGCCAGTTAAGCTCTACCGAGAAGAAAACCGTAACCTTTGGAAAACCTAAATATAGTTTAGATTTTCGCAACACTAACAGGTTGGTTTATAAAGACAATTGGGATATTCATCTGACTAAAACCGGTTTTACTAATGCGGCGGGTTACTGTTTAGTTATGCGTACCGAAATGGCTAATCGCCAGGTTGCGTTTGTGGTGCTTGATGCTTATGGCAAATATACTCATTTGGCTGATGCAAACCGTTTACGCAATTGGTTAGAGACGGGTAAAGTGACCCCTATCCCTGCTGAAGCTAAGCAATATAAGAAACAACGTAATCAGCAATTAGCCAAACTCGGTCAGAACTAGACTTAGGATCCGTCTCTCGCCCTAACGGCTTGATAACGTTTTAGAATCAAAGGCCAGATGAGCAATTCATCTGGCTTTTCGTTTTTAAAGCGATAAGTTATGGATTAAAAATAGAAAAAATAGAGACACCCACTCTAAATCGCACTAAATGCTGCCAGCACCTCAAAACCGGTTGATATCAAGTTTATTAATCGGCTTTCCCTTTCAAAACAGCCAACCAGGCAATGGCTTGGGTGACTATTGCTAAAAAGCACTATTTTTCAGTTAAATAGCCGTTGGATAGCACAATTTAGCCCATCCTCATCGATTTGAATCCTACCTTGTCAGCCTTTTAGCGGCTAAGTGATTTTGGGTTACTTAAAGGCAAGCCTAAGTGCATTATGTTGTTGTTTTATAGTGGGTGGCTAGATTTAATGTTCTAGCTAGATTTAATGGTTAGAGATAAAAAAAGCGCGATATAAAATATCGCGCTTTTTTATTACCAACAGAGGCAGCTATTAAGCTGTTAACTCATAAAAATTGAGCTTACAGGGCGTAAAAGCTGATGCTGTTTTGGCCTTCTTTGGCATTAACTACGGCCAATTGACCATTAACCAGTGCCATGGCTTGTGGGTTAGACGTCGCCGTTAAGTTGATAGCTTCTACCACTTGGTTATCGCGGTTCATCACTAACACTTGCTCACCTGAACGGCTCAGCAGGTAGATGTTAGTGCTATCCAAAGCGATACCCGTTACTTGCGGTAAAGTCTTGCCATCAAAACCAATCACGGCTTCGCTGTTTAACTTAAGATCGTTAGCGCTCATGCGAGTCACGACCAAGTTATTGCGGGCAGCCACTGGCAAGGTCACCATCAGGTATTCTTGCTTGTCAGCATCATAACCAATGTCACCTATATAGTTGAACTTGGCGCGAGTGGTTTCAAAGCGGCCGCGACGTAATTCTTTCACGCCATCGGTACCATCCATAAAGTTGGCATAGTAGTGAGCAATCTTAGCGCTTGGATCGTAAGCCACGCGAGCATAGCTCTTGTGATCGGCAGTCACTATTACGCTGTTATCACCATCAAAAGCCACACCAGCCAAGTTTGAGATTTCAGTTGAGAAAGCCGCGTCAATTTTTACTTGCGCCAAAATAGTATTCAAATCTGTAGATAAGAAATACACCCAGTTATCACTGGTGACTAAGGCATATAAACCTGAACTTGCTTGATACGAAATACCAGTAACAACACCTTCAATGGCCGCAGGTAAGGTTAATTGTTGGCTAGCAGATACTGACTTATCGCTGTTCATTTTGGTCGCCATATCGCTAGTCATAGCGGTAAAGTCTGGCTTTTTAATGGTATAAGAACCACGAACTGACAGCTTAGATAGGGTAGGCCAGTGTTCCGTTGACCAAATGATGTTGTCGCTATTAAAGCTCATGCGCACCGGATCGCCCTGACCAATGAATGGGAATGGGCCAGTTTGGGTGAAGGCTTGCACTATGTTGAAGGTAATGATCACTAAGAAAGTGTTGATGGTAACCTTGTTAAACAGGCTCCATGGCGCCGGCTTGTCGCTCAGCTTGTCACCTTGCAGCAGCAATAATGCGCCAGCAAATAATAAGATAATGGCAAATATCACAATTACCCATACATAAGTATGTACGCCGAAAATGGCAGGACCAAAGCCTTGGCCAATATCGCGGATAATGTGGTTTGAGCTGTGGCGATAGCCAGCCCATAAACCGTAGACGGCAGTTAAGACCAACGCGCCTATATATTTAGGCTTAAGGCCGTAACGCATGATGAATAAGGCAATTAAGGACACAAGTACCATGGCGGTACGTTCTTGCCAGCATAAAATACATGGGTTGTCACCCATGCCAAAGCCTAAAATGATACAGGCAATACCGACAGGGAAAGCGATTAAGACCAGTGCTGCAAAGGACACTATACGATTTAATATAATTTCGTTCATGATGAGTTCCCTTACAAATTACCAGCTGGGACTAACATGCCCCAAGTCGCGATTAACCAAATGAAAAGACTTAATAATATACTGATAGTCAATAAAATATGAGCCAGCTTTTGTTTTTGTGGCTTAAAGGCGACCAGCAGTGCCGTCACAAAAATAATGCAAAATAATAGAAACTCCACGGTTCTCTCCGTTGCAAGGTTAATGGCTAGAAAATGGCTAACACTCAATGGCCAGTGCCTAGTAATAAATGTCGACCACGCGGTATTAAATTTAATTCACGGGGCAACCATGTCGCTAAATTATCAGGATAGTCATCACCAAAATGGGGGTAATATCGCATAACCCTAAAGTAGTAGTCGGCGTTTTGCGTAAACTGTGAAGAATAATTTCAAACGGTGCAAAGCGTGAGTTGTTGCGGCTTGCGTTTAATCCTAGTGTGATAAAGCGCGGTTTTTGGAGGAGTGAAGCAAGGTAAAACTGTTGATTTCGGCCTGCAATAACTTAAGTAATGCCAAAAAAATCGTGACACATTTGAATCCTACCTTGTCAGCCTTTTAGCTGCTAAGTGATATCTGGTTAATTAAAGGCAAGCCTAAGTACATTATGTTTTTGTTTTATATTGGGAGGGCTAGATTAACCCTGAATTCTGGATTAACCACTGCACCTCCCCTCACTCAACAACCACTTGTAACAATCTGGAAGTATTTTTCACCCGGAAGTACATCAATTAAGTCATGGAATTTTTTTGGACTATAAGATAAGTAACATTCTGATTTTCGATAATCATCATTTTTGGTGAAAATAATAAACCCTCCAGTTGTATCAAAAGTATAATTTAAAGTATCAAGTCCTGATCCAAAGTTATTAGCATCACTTACATCAATATTTACTATGGTTTTAAGTGCATCCAATCCATAAAGCTCATTAATATTAGCAACCTCTGAAAAGACAGGGTAATGTTCAGCATTCATTTTGATTTTTACATTATTTATTATTAAATAATTAGTTGTGCCTGTTGTAAATATATCTGCAGATGGTAACTTAGTTTTTAAAGAAAATATTTTAAATGAACTCTCTATTGCCGCCTTTGTTGCTTTGAGCGTGGCTATTCGTGCATCACTTTGTATGTTTATAAATTTTGGCGCTGCTACCAGAGCTAAAACACCTAGAATAGCAACTACTATAATCAATTCAATCAGAGTGAATCCGGGATTTTTTTTCATTATAAAATCATCCATAATCGTAAGGTATTAAAATGCAATACATTAATACCTTACTATATATCTATTCCGAATAGTAGATGTAGTGGTCACTTATTTACAAGAGAAATCAAGACACCCATCTTAAATCGCATGATTTAGGAGCCTCTACTAGACTCAATAAAAGTGTTGATGTGGAGGGCTTGCTATGCCGCGTCCCAGAAGAACTCAGATAAGTTTGGAAGACACCCCTTTTTATAATTGTTGCAGTCGTGTAGTTCGCCGCGCCTTTCTCTGCGGGGATGATAAATACTCGGGTAAAAACTATGACCATCGCCGAGCTTGGGTTGAGTCGTTACTGTTTAAACTTGAAGCAGTTTTTGCGATAGATGTGGCCGCCTTTGCGGTGATGTCGAATCATCTGCACGTGGTGTTACGTATTGATATCGAGACGGCAAACCGCTGGAGCGACAGAGAAGTGCTCGAGCAGTGGCATAAGCTGTTTAAAGGTGATGAATTAACGCGTAAATTTACCCAAGGTGAGCTGGTTGAAGCCCATGAGGTCAATA
>JBOFUF010000119.1:0-3318 GCA_051652445.1 Shewanella sp. | reverse complement strand
AAAAGCAGCTTTTAAAAGGCCTAGTGCAACTGGCTGAAGAAGGCGCAGTGCAGGTGTTTCGTCCCTTGGATACCAAGGATTTAAGTGTTGGCGCTGTGGGGGTGCTGCAGTGTGAAGTGGTGGTGGGTCGTCTTAAAAGCGAATATAACGTCGAAGCCATTTACGAAGGCATTAGCGTATCGACTGCGCGTTGGGTGTATTGTAAGGATGAGCGTAAGCTTGAAGAGTTCCGCCGTAAGTGTAGCCAAAACTTGGCTCTCGATGGTGGCGATAACTTAACCTATATCGCACCAACGATGGTTAACCTTAATCTTTCGATGGAAAGATATCCTGATATTGAGTTTACGAAAACTCGCGAACACTAATCGGGTTCGGTCTAGAATAGTGATTGAAATGGCGGTGAATTCACCGCCATTTTTGTCTCTAATGAAAATTAAAAAATCGCTTCTGGATGTGAATGATGGCGACTTGGTTCACAAAAACATGGCTAGCTTATATTCATTGGTGCGATCGAATGGGGCTTGCAGCCGAAAATCGCCGCTGTTGCATGCCGCGCCTTGAAGATCCGCCATTAGAGGTAAAATGCGCGAAAGTGTTGGTTGACGAAACGGTATCGCTACCCGAACCTCATTCAATGGGTAAATCGACCGCCGAGTGAGGAATGTACTGTGATTGATACCCACGCACATTTAGATTTTGCCGAGTTTGATGTTGACCGCGATGCTGTGGTGCAGCGAATGCACAGTGCTGGAGTGCATAATCTTATTATTCCCGGTGTATCCCCAGAACGCTGGGGTAAACAACTCGCTGTTGCCCAGCAATACCAAACTTATTTTGCCCTCGGTATTCATCCTTGGTTTTGTCCTGAGGATATTGATGCTGGGATATTAGCATTAACATCTCACGTTGCGGGGTTGCTAGAATGTCCTCGCTTTGTTGCCATTGGCGAATGTGGCCTAGATAAGGTCCACTGCTCAACTTGGCCTCGGCAGTTAGCATTTTTTGAGGCACAGTTAGCGTTAGCTAAGTCCGTTAATCTGCCTGTGATTATTCATTGTGTAAAAGCACATTCAGAGGTTTTGGGGTGTTTGAAGAAGTATCAATTGTCTAGAGGTGGCGTGATACATGCTTTTTCTGGCAGTGTTGAAATTGCGCAGGAATATATAAAATTAGGCTTTAAGCTCGGCATTGGCGGCTTGGTAATGGACTCACGTGCCAAAAAGTTACATAAAACCCTCAGTGAGCTATCCCTAGCGCATTTTTTACTGGAGACAGATTCGCCGGCTATGGCGCCCATCAATGTGACTGACAAGCGCAATCAACCCGCTAACCTTTTGCTTTTTTTAGACAAAGTTGCAACGTTACAAAAAAAATCCACTGTCCAAATATCAAAACAGCTGTCATTGAACGCGCTGCAACTGTTTGATATGTAGTATTTTTGCCAAAAACAACCTCGTTTCATTCTCGCTGTCATTGCAGGTTATTTGAAACAAAACTCCAAAAATATGAACAAAACCACGATTTTCGACTTTGGCTCGGGTATAATCTGTCGCGGAAATAGCTTGATTAACAACATAATTAAAAAGTGTTAACAATAGGGTGATGGTTAATGGAAATATTAATGAGTTTAGTAGGGGTGGTCACCCTACTTGCGATAGGTTTTCTTCTATCGAATAACAAAAAAGCAATTAATTTACGTACAGTGGGTGGCGCTTTAGCTATTCAGGCCGCTTTCGGTGGTTTTGTACTGTACGTTCCTGTTGGTAAAGACATTCTGAAAGGGATGTCTGATGCGGTATCAAGTGTTATTGGTTACGCACAAAGCGGTATTAGTTTCCTGTTCGGTGATTTAGCTAACTTCAAACTTGGTTTCATCTTCGCCGTGAACGTCTTGCCCGTTATCGTGTTTTTCTCTTCTTTGATCGCGGTTCTATATTACTTAGGCATTATGCAGTGGGTCATCCGTATTATCGGTGGTGGTCTACAAAAAGCATTGGGCACAAGTCGTACTGAATCTATGTCAGCTACCGCTAACATCTTCGTCGGTCAAACTGAAGCGCCATTAGTGGTTCGTCCATTCATCCCAACGATGACACAATCTGAGCTGTTTGCGATCATGGTGGGTGGTTTAGCCTCTATCGCGGGTTCAGTATTAGCGGGTTACGCGCAAATGGGCGTACCTATCGAATACTTAGTTGCAGCATCATTTATGGCAGCACCAGGTGGTCTATTAATGGCTAAACTGATGCACCCTGAAACTGAAGTTGCTAAAAATGACATGAGCGATTTGCCAGAAGATCCTGACAAACCAACTAACGTGTTAGATGCCGCTGCAGCAGGTGCTTCATCTGGTATGCATTTAGCGTTAAACGTTGGCGCCATGTTGTTAGCCTTCGTTGGTTTGATCGCTATGGTCAACGGTATCATTGGTGGTATCGGTGGTTGGGTGGGCATGCCTCAGTTAACACTTGAACTGATCCTTGGCTATGTGTTCATGCCTTTAGCCTTCCTTATCGGCGTACCTTGGAATGAAGCATTGGTTGCGGGTTCTTTCATTGGTCAAAAGATCATTGTTAACGAATTTGTGGCTTACTTAAACTTTGCTCCATACCTGAAAGATATTGCCGATGGCGGCATTTTGGTGGCTGAAACCGGTTTAGCAATGTCAGACAGAACGAAAGCGATTATTTCGTTTGCGCTGTGTGGTTTCGCTAACTTGTCTTCAATTGCCATTTTGCTGGGCGGTTTAGGTGCTATGGCACCAACTCGTCGTCATGATTTAGCTAAATTGGGTATTCGTGCGGTTATCGCCGGCTCGCTAGCTAACTTAATGAGCGCAACACTTGCTGGTTTGTTCTTAGCTATCTAAGTTCACTGCAGTCGGGGGTAACCCCACTTACTAGGTCCTGCACGCTCAGGGCAGGACCTACGTTAATTTAACTATTTTCCAGCTGTACCTATGGTCTTTATTTAAACGCAGGCTGTCGTGTCATGCGATGCTGGCATGCTGTGTTTTGTATTGTGAAATGTCCGCTGCGTTAACGCTTTGAAATAAAAAGTAGCGACTTTGTTCACAATAAAGGATTTTGTGTTCGTGTTTTCTCGCTTGATTATTGAGGTTTTTTTTAATCGAGGTAAAATGCGGCCGTCATAAGAAGAACGCTACCCTCGATGGTAGTTAATAATATTAAATGGGGTTGATGATGAAAAACGTTAAAACTTTAGCTTTAGCTGCGACAGCAGTTGCAGCAATCTCTGGTAATGCTTTTGCTGCTGATCGCGGACAAGATATTCATGCAGCTGATTACAACTGGATGC
>JBOFUF010000118.1:0-7956 GCA_051652445.1 Shewanella sp. | reverse complement strand
CTTAAACCGCCTCGAAAACCAAGGTGTATGCGCGTATTTAAAGCAAGTCTACGGTGATGCGGTGCAATTTGAATCTTTAAGGGATTTATTTGATGGCGCTGAACGAGCCATAACACCCGAAGGCTTCTTACATGTCTGGCCACAGATTTACGACAGTGAAGGTTTCTTTGTCGCTAAATTGAAAAAAACGGCCTCAGTGCCGCGTTTACAACCAGAGCCTAAACTGCAAAAAAACTTCCCTTTTACGCTGGCATCAGCAAAACAAGCCCAAGAGATCAAAGACTATTTTCAGCAGGATTTAGGTATCAGCTTACCGGACGAACTGATCATGGTTCGCGATGATGAATTCTGGCTATTTCCAAATGAGTTCAACGCCTTCATTGGCCGCATGCGCTTTCAACGCATTGGCATTAAACTCGCCGATAGCAGTAAACACGGCTTTAAAGTCCGCCATGAAGCAATAATTGCTTTAGCGGGAAAACGGCTTAGCCCAACCGCAAAAACCGTTGATGTGAACGATGTTGAAGCTAAAGAGTACCTGATGGGGCGAGATATTGCCCTAAACACTGCAGTGAAAGCCCAAGGTGAAGTGATCGTCTGTTATGGCGGTGCACCATTGGGCATGGCGAAACATTTAGGCAATAAGTTAAAAAACAACCTGCCCAGAGACTTAGTGAAAGATAAAGTGTTGCTACTACCAGAACAAACAAAATTATTATAACTTTGCTGTTTTTTAGCGAAAAATAAACTAAAAAAGGGGAAGGTGGGAGCGACACAAAGACAAACGCTCGTCTACACTGAGTCTATTGTAAAGCGCAATGTACGCGCTTTAATCTGTAGCGCACGGCTCTTCAACGAGCCATTTCCCTAGGCCCAAACAGCTTTAATCGTTTTGGGCCTTTTTTTATGCTTTTTTCAGACGTTTGAGCCTACCTAAATCGCGTTGACATTCCCGCTATGCCATTAAAATAAATGACAACAACCACGCCTAGCACAGCGATTTAGTCCACTGAAGCTGACGTTATCGCCTTCATCTAACGGCCGACTAAACGCGCTGCATCTTTGAATAAATTAAAGAAGTTATTGCTGGTGTATTGCGCAAGCTCTTCGTACTGCTCACCTCTAAGCTCTGCCACAAATTCTGCCACATCGCGCACATAAGCAGGCTGATTCTCTTGTCCACGGTGTGGGATTGGCGCCAAATAAGGCGAATCAGTTTCAACGAGTAAACGATCTTGCGGTACCTTGCGGATAACGGTGCGCAGATCACCCGCATTTTTAAAAGTGACGATGCCAGAAACCGAAATATAAAAGCCAAGATCAATCGCCGCTTTCGCCATCTCCCAGTTCTCGGTAAAGCAATGCAGCACTCCACCCACGTTATCCGCACGGCCCTGCTTAAGCATAGTGATCGTATCTTCACGTGCATCACGGGTATGGACAATTAACGGTTTGTTCACTTCTACTGCAAGGGCAATCTGCTGCTCAAAACATTGTTGTTGCAACAACTTAGTGTCATCGGCATAAAAATAATCTAGGCCGGTTTCACCAATCGCAACCACTTTAGGATCGCTGGCAAAACGACGAATTTGCGCAACATCAAGCCCTTCTTTCACATCTAATGGATGCACACCCGATGACAAAAATACCTGTTCAAAGGCGGCAACTTTGTCTCGCATCGCTTCAAATCCTTGCTGGCGCACATTCACGCATAACATATAGTCCACCCCACGGGCTTTAGCGTTAGCAAGAATATGTTCTAAAGTGTGTTGATCAGGGGCCGCTTTTAAGCGATCAAGATGACAATGTGAATCGATAAGCACTGGGATTTCCAAGTAGATAAATAAAAGGACAACAAGGATACCCAGCCAATGGATCGAGGTCAAATTCCACGGAGGCGAATCGGCAGTTTTAGACTAAGCCAAGGTTAACACCTGAATATTCAAATCAGATTGTTTAACCAAGAGAGTAAAAAGTGGAGCAATAGATGCGATCCTATTACATAGTGCAGGTTAAATCACCAGAGGCGAGTTCGCGGGACAGTAACTTTTCAATATGGTGTTTATGGCTATCTGGCTCTGAAATAATTTTAATGCCAATACCCACAGGTCGGCCACCCGAAGCACCTAAGGGGTTGATCCACACCACTACACCACGAAATTCATTAGTGAGGGTTGCGCCAGGTAAACGATACGCAATCGTCAGAGCCTGGCCAAGATAATGACTTTCACTGGTCGAAATGAATAATCCTGCCGGCTTAATAAAAGGCATATAGGCACGATATAGCTGATGTAAAGTATCAAAATTAACGACAAGATCTACCATGGCATATTACTTATTTGTTATCTCTCTATATTCTAAGACATAACTTTGACACAAGGCCAGATAATTGACGTTCGGCATTGTGTTCAAGCTATGACACATTCCCATAATCTTAGCCGCCAAATTCCCGAGCTGCGCATGAACAAACGCATCTTGATGACTATTTCTCAATAAAACCTGTCGTATAAGTAGGTACAAAACCTTAAGAACATCAATTATTTGTTGTTCACTTATCACTAACAAACTAGCACACAGATGACCAGACGACAAACTTTGTGCCCAATCTTTGCGAAACTGTAGTAAGGATTGATACCGACTCTGTTGGCTACCATCGGATTGCAAGCTCTCTGCCAATTTTAGCGGCCCCCCCACCACACTCAAACACCAAGTCACATCCTCTTGAATACCACATTGCTGGGCGAGCCAGTTTTTGATGGCTTCTCGACTAGGTACGACAAAGGGAATGCGTTGACAGCGGCTGCTCACCGTCGCCATCAAACGCGCGGGCGTATCCGACTGCAAAATAAGCAAGATACCCTTGCCCGGCTCTTCAAGCGTTTTGAGGAGTGCGTTGGCGGCAGCGGAATTAAGCCGCTCGCTGTGGTGAATAATCGCTACACGCCTGCCACTTTGCTGTGCCGTGGCCGTCAGACGTGTACACAGCTCACGAATTTGATCGACTTTAATTTGATTGCCATCGGCGGCGATATGGTAAAAATCAGGATGATTGCCCGCATCATAGAGCTGGCAAGACTTACAAAAACCGCACGCTCCCACAGGCGTTGGCTGCAAACACATAGCCGCACGCGCCATAAACACACTCAGCAACTCACCGCCATAGGCTGAATCAATGCCCACGAGTTGTGCGTGAGGTATTTTTTGACGCGCTAATTGCGCTAAAAATGCCTGCCTTGGCCCTTCGAGCCAAGGTAATTGCGCAGCCGTAAATCCAGACTCGGCTACCATGCCATCGCCTGAAGTGCGGCTAAAATATCTTTGTGTACTTCGTCCATGGTTTGACTCGCATCGATAACCACAATACTGTCGTCTTCACTGGCAAGTTTAAGATATGTAGCGCGAGCACGTTCAAAGAAATCAATCGCTTGTTGCTCAATTCTATCAAGTTCACCACGTTTAGCTGCGCGAGTAAGCCCAAGCTTAGGATCTAAATCTAAGTACAAAGTCAGATCGGGTTTAAATCCCTTAAGCGTGGCAGTGCTCACCGCCTCCACTAACGGCATTAAGCCTCTGCCGCCACCTTGATAAGCCAATGACGATAGATTGTGCCTATCACCCAATACCCACAGCCCTTGACCAAGCGCGGGCTTGATAACATTGGCCACCAACTGAGCTCTGGCAGCATAAATAAGTAAACACTCGGCTTCATCACACAGGGGATCGCTTACATCAGCAATCTTAACTAAATCACGGATACGTTCGGCCAATGGAGTACCGCCCGGCTCGCGGGTACAAATCGGCGCTTTACCCGTATGTTTTTCAATAAAGTCGCGAATAAGGCTAATCGCACTCGACTTACCAGCGCCTTCTAAACCTTCAATAACGATAAATTTTGCAACAACTGACATTGGATTTTCTTTCTCTGCATGTTTACTTTGGTGATTTTTCTGGCGTCGCTGGTTTTATCTTACGCTGATAGACGTCTACGGCGTGATTGTGTTCTTCCAGTGTAGTTGAGAACACATGGGTGCCGTCGTTGCGCGAGACAAAATACAGATAACTGACACTCGCGGGCTTAGACACTGCGAGGAGTGAGGCTTTACTCGGTGCCGCTATCGGCGTCGGCGGCAATCCAAAGATGCGATAAGTATTAAAAGGCGTCTCTTCGACTAAATCTTTGCGGGTGATATTACCTTTATAGTGCTCACCCATACCATAAATAACGGTCGGATCGGTTTGCAGACGCATGCCAAGATTAAGACGATTGACGAATACACCGGCGATTTGCTCACGCTCATGGGCTTGGCCTGTTTCCTTTTCGACTATCGATGCCAAAATCAGCATTTCATAGGGCGATTTTAACGGTAAATTTGGCGCCCGCTCTGCCCACGCTTTAGCAAGCTCTTGCTGCATCATTTTATAGCTTTGAGTCAGTAGGACTTTAGCGTTCGCCTCGGCGTTATAATGATATGTGTCGGGGAAAAATTTTCCCTCAGGCAAACCTGACTCATCTCCCTGCTCCTTTAATACCGCAGCAAAAACCTCTGGCGACATCTGTAAATGCGATGCGCTGGTCAGTTGCTGTCCCCATTCAGCCACGGTTTTACCTTCGACTAAGGTCAAACTGAAGGTTTTCACCTTGCCAGCAATCAAATCATTGAGTAAATCAGTAATGCTTTGTGACGCTGATATTTCGTAAAGTCCTGTGCGAATGTTGGCAAGCTCAGGACGAAACTTAAGTAACCACTTGAGTTTCCACGTATCTTGAATCACGCCATCGTCGGCAAGTTGCTGTGCCAGTTGATTTACACTGGTACCCCGCTTCACGGTCAACTCTGTAGGCTCACTGAGGTTAAGCGGCGCTTGGCTGTATTCAACAACCGTTTGATAGCCCCAAAAGGCGCCCACACCAAGTAAGGCGATTAAGGTCAACAAGGTTGAACTAGCAATAATAATAATTTTTTTCATAGAGTAAGAGAAAGTGTCTGTCTAAGTTGCGCAGTAATCGGATCACGGATGAACTTTAGCGAGTCTATCGCCAGTACATCCACAACCCCTAAAACGCTGTTAGTGATAAACGCTGAGTCAAATTCGATTAAACGCTCGGCGCCAACGGGCAAACATTCGATATTCATGTTCTGTTCAAGCAAGGCTAACATAACCTGTTCACGCATCACACCCGCCACACCACACTGAGCTAATGAAGGGGTGATAAGGCGATTGTCTTTGATAAAAAACACATTCGCCATCGAAGACTCAATCACATTGCCTTCGATATCGTTAACTAACCAGTCATCACATCCCTGCGGCAAAGGGTGGGATTTAATCAACACTTGTTCGAGTCGGTTTAAATGCTTCATCCCTGCCAACAGGGGCTGCAACCCCAATCGCACCGACGACGTTTTAAGGCAAATGCCCTGTTGCTGCCACTTTGCATAATGGCTAGGAATAGCATGAACTGAGACGATTTCGGTAGGGGTGACGCACTCTGGCGGCGCGTAACCACGCCCGCCAATACCACGAGAAACGATTAGCTTAATGCAATGATGTGGATATTCAATGGCTAAAGTCTGAAGTTGCTGTTGCAATGCTTCGCTCATTTGCCATTGAAACCCAAGCCTTGCGGCGCCTGCGGTTAAACGGGCTTGATGGGCTTTAAAAAACAACATCCCCTCAGCGTTCGTGCGCATGGTCGCAAATAAGCCATCACCGTAGGCAAGCCCTCTATCGGACGGGTCGACACTTGCCTGGGATGTGCCATTGACCCAAAACACTGATGTTAGTCCTGACTGATACGGCTTGCCACCGCTTCTTGCTGATCTTTGTACTTGGCACTCTTACGGGTATTGTAAGGACGTGCGACCGCATGGTTTAGCCGCTCGAAATTCAGCGCGCCTATGGTCATACGCGGACGCAGAGCCAGAGGTAACTTGCCACTATTATAGAACTCGAGCACAATTTTGCCTTGCCAACCCGGATCAATACGGTGCGCCGTTACGTGTACCATTAAGCCTAAACGCGCCAATGATGAACGGCCATCGAGCCAACCGACGATATCGGCAGGTAACGTTACGCTCTCGTAAGTCACCGCCAAGGCCAATTCGCCAGGATGCAAGAAAAATGCTTCGCCATCAGGGATTTCGATAATTTCACTCATCACCCGATCAAGCGCGGCTTGCATCTCGACGCTTGGACCACTCAAGTCGATAAAAGGCGCGGTATGATCTTTAAAGACGCGAAACTGCCCACCTAAGCGCACATCAACACTGACGCCTGAAATAGCTTCTATACCCGGGCGAGGTTCTATTACGATAGTGCCGTTATCAAGGGCCTGTTCAATTTCGATATCGGTTAAGCGCATCTTGCCTATTATTCCTTGATTTATATGCCGTTATTTTGCCAGCAAATGTTGGATACGAGTCTTTAAAATATCGGTCGCAATACGATTTTTGCCACCACGGGGAACGATAATATCGGCGTATTGTTTCGATGGTTCGATAAACTGTAAGAACATCGGACGCACGGTTTTCTTGTACTGAGAAATCACAGATTCCATCGTACGACCCCGCTCGGCCACATCACGGGTTAAGCGACGTAGGAAACAAATGTCCAGCGGCGTGTCCATAAACACACTGGCGTCCATCAGCGCACGTAATTTAGGATCGGTCAGCAATAAGATACCTTCTAAAATGATCACCTTTTTCGGAGTCATCTTTAAGGTTTTTGCGGTGCGTGTATGTTCTGTATAGCTATAACATGGGATATCAACAGCTTTGCCAGACTTGAGCAACTGTAAATGGGTGCACAACAGTTGATGGTCCAGCGCTTTTGGATGATCGTAATTCGTTAATATCCGTTCATCCATGGATAAATGACTCTGATCGCGATAGTACGCGTCTTCATTAATGACCCCAATTTGATCTGTGCCTAAATCTCGGCGTAATTCGTCAAAAATCGTTTTGGCAATTAAACTTTTGCCCGATGCTGACGCGCCTGCAATTGCAATAATGACACACTGCTCAGAATTCATACCCTTAAACCTTACTCGTCATCTGAAACACTAATAGAAACAGCTTTCTGGCTTTGCTTTAAAGCCAATTCTGCGCCCACTTTACGGGCAATATCCCGATAAAGAGCGGCGACTTCACTGTCAGGTTCGGCAACGACCGTCGGCGCACCGTTATCCATGGCTTCACGGATATTGATGTGCAGCGGCAAAGCGCCTAACAGTGGAACTTGATAACGCTCGGCGATTTTACTGCCACCGAGTGTTCCAAATGGATGTTCTTTGTGACCGCACTCAGGACATAAATGGAAACTCATGTTCTCGACGATACCCAGCACAGGAATGTTCACTTTCTGGAACATATTAATGCCCTTCTTGGCATCAGCCAGAGCGATATCCTGCGGCGTAGTCACAATCACGGCGCCGCTCACCGGCACTTTTTGCGACAGGGTTAATTGAATATCCCCTGTGCCCGGCGGCATATCAATGACTAAATAATCCAGTTCTGGCCATTGGGTTTCATTCAGCAACTGGGCTAACGCGCCCGCTGCCATGGGGCCACGCCACACGGCCGCTTCATCTCCGCTGAGCATAAATCCAATCGATTGCGCAGCAATGCCATGGGCACTGGCGGCTGTCATATGTTTACCATCGGGGGAAAGCGGTCTGAAATTAGGAATACCTAACATCATAGGCACTGACGGGCCGTAAATATCCGCATCGAGAATCCCCACCTGCGCACCTTCAGCCGCTAAGGCCAAGGCTAAATTCACCGCTGTGGTTGACTTACCCACGCCGCCCTTACCCGAGGCTACGGCAATCACTTGCTTAACATTAGCAATCGGCGCGATAGAAGATAACGCTGAGTAGGCTTTAGGTTGAAAATCGATTTCACATTCGACTTCATCGATAGCATCGAGCACCGCTAACTTATTCGTTATCGCCATGAC
>JBOFUF010000117.1:0-3888 GCA_051652445.1 Shewanella sp. | reverse complement strand
AAATAGCTATGTACGCTGTTTTTCAAAGTGGTGGTAAACAACACCGTGTAGCTGAAGGCCACACAGTACGTTTAGAAAAGTTAGAAGTTGCAACTGGCGAAACTATCGAGTTCGATCAAGTTCTTTTGATCGCTGATGGCGAAACAGTGCATGTTGGTGCTCCTTTAGTGGCTGGCGGTAAAGTCGTTGCTGAAGTTGTAAGTCACGGTCGTGGCGATAAAGTTACTATCGTTAAGTTCCGTCGTCGTAAGCACCACGACAAGAAAATGGGCCACCGTCAGTGGTTCACTGAAGTTAAAATTACTGCTATCAACGCATAATAGGAGTCTAACTCATGGCACATAAAAAAGCTGGCGGTTCTACTCGTAACGGCCGCGATTCAGAAAGTAAACGTCTAGGTGTTAAGCGCTTTGGCGGTGAATCAGTTCTAGCTGGTAACATTATTGTTCGTCAACGTGGTACTAAATTCCACGCTGGTGTAAACGTAGGTATTGGTCGTGACCATACTCTGTTTGCACTGACTGACGGTAAAGTTAAATTCGAAGTTAAAGGCGCTAATAACCGTAAGTTTATTAGCATCGAAGCTTAATTTTCGAACCTAGCTTATACTGTTAAAGCCCCGCCATTGGTGGGGCTTTCTGTTTTTTGTGCTTCTATTTACGCCGAGTAGATGCTTAAGTTGGTAAATGATTACCAAGGATGAGCATTGACAGGTAAGATTGGGAGCAAAGTATCTCGAGTTTTTTGGCGACCAATGAAGTTAGACGGTATAATTACTGCATTCAGTGGTGCCAGGAGTAAGTATGAAGTTTGTCGATGAGGCAGTAATTAGGGTCGAAGCGGGCGACGGCGGTAGCGGTTGTGTTAGCTTTAGGCGCGAAAAGTATGTACCTGATGGTGGTCCTGATGGTGGTGATGGTGGCGACGGTGGCAGTGTTTTTCTGCAAGCTGACGAAAACTTCAACACGTTGATCGAGTTCCGTTTCGAACGTTTTCACATGGCTGAACGTGGCGAAAATGGTCGTGGCCGCGATTGTACCGGTCATAGCGGTAAAGATTTGATCTTAAAAGTTCCTGTTGGTACTCGCGCGGTCGATCATGATACTGAAGAAGTCCTTGGGGATTTAACCACCCACGGACAAAAGCTATTGGTTGCCAAAGGTGGTTTCCATGGTTTAGGTAACACCCGTTTTAAGAGCAGCACTAACCGTGCCCCACGTCAAAAAACGTTAGGGACACCCGGTGAAGTTCGCAGCCTTAAATTAGAGTTGTTACTGCTGGCTGACGTTGGTTTGCTTGGCATGCCTAACGCGGGCAAGTCGACATTCATTCGTGCGGTTTCCCGTGCAACGCCTAAAGTGGCGGATTATCCGTTTACAACACTGGTGCCTAACTTAGGTGTAGTAAATCCACGTCCTGGGCAAAGCTTTGTGATTGCGGACATTCCTGGTCTTATCGAAGGCGCTGCCGATGGTGCGGGTTTAGGTATTCGCTTCTTAAAGCATCTTGAGCGTTGCCGTATTCTGCTGCACATCATCGATATTGAGCCGATTGACGGAACCGACCCGGTTGAGTCAGCGCGCGCTATTGTAGGTGAACTTGAGAAATACTCACCAAAATTGGCGAGTAAGCCACGTTGGTTAGTCTTTAACAAAACCGATCTGCTGCTTGAAGAAGATCTGCAAGAGAAGGTTGATCGTATCGTTAAAGAAATGGGTTGGGAAGGCGATGTGTATACTATCTCCGCCTATAACCGCGACGGTACCAGTGAGTTGGCATTAAAACTCCTTGATTATATTGCGAGTCTTCCCCCTGAAGACAATGAAGTCGACCCAGACAGTGAAGTTGAGTTCAAGTGGGATAATTATCATCAAGCCAACCTTGATTCATTGAATGAAGACTATGTTGATGAAGATGATGACGACGACTTTGATGATGACGACTACGACGTAGAAGTGATTTACCAAAGATAATCGAAATTTTTGATTATTGAGAGTTCTGTGTACGCGGATACTCAAAATGATATGACTCGGCAAGTTGTGCGTGTTGCATAACGGCAACTGACCTGCGGCGCAGAATCTGATTTAGTTGAATAAATCAGCCAGCGTCTGGGTCAGGCTTTAGATTTTACCAGTATTGAACCCTCGATTTTGTCAACTTTCCTCCTGTTAACCCGTTTGCTTCATGGTCGTAGATAGGTCGTATTCGTGAGCATGCTATTAACATGGCCATAGCTTGTGAATTGCAAGGCATCGATTTATTCACTGAAATAGGTTTATATGGCTCTAATGAGGTGTGTAAGCCGTTAGCGAGTATTAAGCCTAACACTTACCCTTTTAGCAGGGGAGGCATACTATGTCTGTCTTGTACCCGCGTTTATCATCTCTTTAATGGTGATTCTATCGAGAGTGTCAGTACATTTGTTGTAGCAGTGAATATGCCAGTATACTTGGTGTTTGCTAAAGGGCATGTTCATTGATGGGTTAACGTTGGCATCATCGCTTTCGTCACCAATATTGTGGCTCAAACTGACTATGGGTTTAAGTTGAGTGAAACACCTCAGGCTGATGTTAGTCTCTCCTTTGATGTATGCTGTTATCGCGATTATTCACATATTTCCAGGCTCTTATACCTATAATACTGCGATGACTGCGATGACTGCGATGACTGCGACTTCAGTGGACGGGTGGCTCAGTCTCAGCTCAGTCCTGAGCTTACAGGACAAGTGATTAGCAATGGTCTCAACACTGTCTTTATTTTAGGGGCGTTAGCTGTGGGTTTGGCCATGCCGAATGAGCTGTATTTCAGGACTCGCCCCGTCATTCAATAATGCTATTTCTATAAAATAGGAGTGAACATGCGCATTGCTATGATAGCCGCGATGGCAAAAAATCGAGTCATCGGCAAAGAGAATAAAATGCCATGGCATCTTCCAGAGGACCTACGTCACTTTAAAGCCATGACCTTAGGCAAACCTGTTGTCATGGGGCGAAAAACCTTTGAGTCTATTGGCAGGCCCCTTCCTGGGCGACATAACATAGTGGTTTCACGCCAAACGGCTCTCGCGATAGAAGGCGTGACCTGTGTGAATTCATTTGATGCTGCCAAACAAGCTGCTGGTGACTGTGAAGAGTTAGTGGTGATTGGTGGCGGTCAGCTTTATGCCGAGTTGCTGCCCTTGGCAGATGTTTTGTATTTGACGCAAATTAACCTCGATGTGGAAGGTGATACTTTTTTCCCCCACTGGGATGATGGAACTTGGCAAGAAATAAATGTCGTTGATGGCAAAGCTGCGAATGACTTGGAATATCTCTTTATTAAATTGATAAAAAAATGCTAAATCGCCATCTCTATTGTGCACCCTGTGTGTGGGCGTCAGTTTAGGTGAGTTGTTGCATCATATTGGATATTGAGTGATCACGAACTAAAGGGATTACCTTTTCAGTATGTGAATTCGGGAATAAGGATGTGAATCCTAGCTACACGAGTAAAAGTGTGATGATACCAAATCCGCTAATCACTCTGGTGGCTAGATTAAATTTCATAGGATACTCAGATTTTTCATTATATTTTTCCACATGAAAATAGGGCGATATTCAGGGGTAGCGGTTTAGTCAGTTCTCGACGGCAAATCATTCTATCGCGACTATTTTTTAACTTTTATTCAGCTTTTTTTGAGTGATTTTTTGGTCTTTTTCAAGGTGCCATAAGGTTAAGTGTTCACCCCAACAACAGCCTGTATCTAAAGCTTTTAATTGATTATCGGTAACGTTGCCCATTAGCGAGGCCCAGTGGCCGAACACTAAAGTGTGACTTTGGCGCAGCGGTGATGAAAATTCGAACCAAGGTTTTAGCTGTGGGTGACTACCGTTTTCAGGTGGGAGTTTG
>JBOFUF010000116.1:0-3266 GCA_051652445.1 Shewanella sp. | reverse complement strand
GCGCCGCCAACCAGTTTACCTTGTACCAGAGTTTGCTTGATCAAGAAGAGTCACTAAAAGCCTATTTTTAAAGCCTGCACCTCGTTTGTGGTTGATGATCATCGGGCTAGTGCTTAATGATTAGTGGTTAGTGGTTAGTGGTTAGTGGTTAGTGGTTAGTGGTTAGTGGTTAGTGGTTAGTGGTTAGTGGTTAGTGGTTAGTGGTTAATGGTTAATGGTTAATGGTTAATGGTTAATGGTTAATGGTTAATGGTTAATGGTTAATGCTAAGCTTGCGAACTTAGAGTTGATAATCGAAAAACTTACGGCTTTGCGGACCCGCGCTATTACTGTTGACCTTGTTGGGGTGTTTATATTCATGCCAAGCCGCGACGTGTGTGCCTGCGTTTAATTTAGGAAAATCCAGCCCATGCTCGCGGGTGCTGACTGGCAGTGGTTGAGCGGCCTTTGCCTGACTCGTTCCTTCCTGTGATATCTGGGTGGGTACACTTTTTATTTGAGGATCCGTGCATGCCCTGTCTGTGACTTGGGCTAAGGTTGGGCAATCCGCGGGTAATCCCAAAAATTGCAATAAGCGACTCAAGCTCCCCGCATGGCTTATGTCGAGTGAGATAACATCTTCTCGGCCATGAAAGTAAGCGAACACTTCGTTTTTATGCCTTTGATAACAATCAATAAGATGTGTCTCGTCTGCGGGGTCCGTCACTTTGTCAATCGCAAATGTGTGCCGAAAACTGCGTTTCATGATCGGGTGAAATCGCCCCGATTTGGCCTCTAAATGCGGCAGCATTTTACCCAGCAGCATTTGCATTGAAGGCACCCACTTCGCCATATCACGCTCGAGGTAGACAAATTTCGCCTTGGGGAATAGAGCATCAAGCTGTTGATAATCGCTAAAACAGGGCGCATCGGAAATCGCATCTGCCAGTATGAACGCCTGCTTCGTAAAGGCCATGTGCGCCACTTTAAGCCCTTGCTCCAACAGCGCCACACTCACACTCGTCGTGCCCGTGCGCGGCAAACCTATGATAAAGACCTTCAATTTTTCCTCTATTGCCTGTTCGCTGCTGAGCGCATTCGACTGGGCGGGATTCATCTCATCTGGCGTCGCAAGCGGTGAATGACCCGTAGGCTCAACATTGGCGATGTGCTCTGCATTGCCAGTCGGTTGAATAGGAGTCGTGATAGGTGAATTGTTGGCGTTATCAGGCATAGGTTAGGCTCAAAATGTGTGTGCAAGCGGTGCGATAAAGCCGTAAGTTGTCACCTCGGCGTTTCACATTGGCGTGTCAAATCAGCGGCAGCAGTATATCTCAGCGCGAAGATTTTGTCGGTGGTGATGAGTCACGCAGCGGCAATGCAATACAGTAAAAGGCGTCACCGTAGCCAACAAAGTGTCGTTAGCCCACAGGGTTGTTGGTTATAATAGTGCCCATATTTAGCATTAAATCGCATTTTCAGGCAGCTTGGGTATAAGTGTATTGGCTGAACGCTTGCCAGATGGGTGGGGTTTGCTCCTACAGGATCTGATTTTCGCCAATAGGGTATTTTACCGCCTCAGCGAACCGTTTTTTACAATAATAAGAGAGGTCAACAATGAAGCTCGGTCGTAACGATCCTTGCCACTGCGGCAGTGGTAAAAAATTTAAACACTGTTGTATGGACAGCGTATCTAAGCAACATGCGCAAGTCTCTGATGAGGTTGACGCTATGCTGGCGATGAACCCCAATTTGAGCCTTGATGAACTCAATGCTGCTTTACAGCATAAAGTGCAGGATCGCAATAATCAGCCTCATCCCGATTTTTGTGGTGTGACCCCAACGCAAATGGCCAATTGGCTTTATGCGCCTTTTGCTGAATTACAGTGGGTCACCATCAGCACGCCAGACAGCCTTGCTGCCAGCCCTGTGATGCGCTATTTAGCCCTCATTCTTGATGAAGCTATGGCGCAAGGCGGCTCCTTCAAAGCGACGAGCAAAGGCAACTTACCGACTAAATTAGTCAAACAAGCCTGTGAATTATTGCCTGAGCTTGCCGTCTCTCAGTTCCCAATAAATATTAGCATTAGTGAGTTTGCAGGCAGTAACGAAGATAAGTTTAATGCCTTGCACTACACCCGAGTGCTAGCCGACCTTAGCGGTATTATTTACCTGCGCAGTGTCTGTTATCATGTTAAAAAGTCAGCGCAAAAGCAGTATCAGACGTTAGGTATACAGGCATTTTTCAAACCTATGCTAGAAGCCGCCATCAGCAAATATAATTGGGGGTATTTTGACGGTTTTGAATACGATGTCGATTTGCGGACTTTTTGGCTGTTTATGCTGTGGCGTATTCAAAGCCACAATAGTGTTGATCAGCTGGTTGAAGAAGTGATGACGGCTTTCCCCGATTTGCTAATGGCATTCCCTACAAATGATTACTTCTCGCCAGAAAGAAAATTAACCCTGCTCATCGAATCCAGGTTTATTGATCGCTTTTTGCAGTTTTGGGGATTTATCATCATAGACCCAAGACATTATTTCAACACTGAGCCTGTCGCCAGAATGGTTCAGGTGCAGCATTTATTAAAACAAACTTTTCAGTTCACTATTAATAATACACATTCTTCAGCTAGGAGCATCGACTAAGGCATCGGGTATTAAGTGTTTTTTAATTCGGACTAGCACTTTGCGTGAGCTTGAGACGCCGGCCGAGGCTGCCGATCAAATCATGGTTAACACGCTCTAGCTTGGCCGCTTGCTCATGTGAAGATAAAACGTCATTCACATAAGCAAGCAGAGTCATGGTTATCATAGTGTCCAATCCGATAGGAAAGCCTCAATATGGAGATTATGCTATCCAGTGCTGTTAAGCCTGAGTGTCGAATGGCAGGTATCAAGGTCTACATTTTTATGCGCATAAAAATGTAACTCGGTGGTTTGTAGCATTTCGTTTCTCGTTCCATCGCTTTAGCCATCGCGCAAGTTGAACCAATGGCTTAATAGCAATTTGAGATAGATACTGGCCTAAAGCCGACGCCAACGGCCGAAGTACCGGCTACGTATCGCACAGTGGGAAATAGGGAGCAGAATTAAGTTAGTTTTGTTTGCTCAATAATCTCGGGCTGATAAGATGCCTGCCCACAGGCATACCATACCTCATTTTTTGGTATTCGGCTCGTCATGGCTCCCATGCTGTGGGTTGCAAGTTTGCTTCTAGATCGCTGCTCGGCATGCATGGCTAAGAGGTTTTTGATTCGCCAATGAATATTTGGTTTGTTGCAGTC
>JBOFUF010000115.1:0-4696 GCA_051652445.1 Shewanella sp. | reverse complement strand
CAAGAACAAGCCGTCATCGAAGCCCAACATTTAGCTGAGCAACAAGCTGAAGCGGCACGTCTGGCTGCTGCTCAGTTAGCCGCTGCACAAGTGGCTGCGGATAAGTTCGCCGAGCAACAAGCTGAAGCGGCACGTTTAGCTGTTGAGGCTGAGGCAGCGCAAGTGGCTGCTGCTGAGTTAGCCGCTGCACAAATGGCTGCGGATAAGTTAGCCGAGCAACAAGCTGAAGCGGCACGTTTGGCTGCTGCTCAGCGAGAAGCAGAATTACTCGCAGCGGAACAAGCTGAACTTGCCCGTTTGGCTGTTGAACAGCATGCCGCAGAAGCCTTAGCGGCAGAACAACTCGCTAGCCAAGCACTTGCACGTGAGCAAGCAGAGGCTTTAGCTCAGCAGCAAGCTGAAACTGAGCAAGCTGCTGAATTGCAACCTGAGCCACAGGCTAGACCGGTTAAAGAAGGCTTGTTTGCCCGCTTAAAACGCGGCTTACTGCGTACCAGCGAGAATATCGGCAGTGGCTTTATTGGCCTATTTCGCGGCAAAAAAATCGATGACGATCTGTTTGAAGAACTCGAAGAACAGCTATTAATCGCCGACGTCGGGGTCGAAACCACGACTCGTCTCATCAAAAATTTGACCGAGCACGCCTCACGTAAGCAGCTTAAAAATGCCGAAGCGTTATATGAATTGCTGCGGGAGGAATTGCAAAAAACACTCGATCCCGTCGCTATCCCGTTAGTGCCAGACAATGCCAATGGTCCATTTGTTATCTTAATGGTTGGCGTTAATGGCGTGGGTAAAACCACCACTATTGGTAAATTGGCCAAACAGTACCAGAGCCAAGGTAAGTCGGTGATGTTAGCCGCGGGTGATACCTTCCGCGCTGCCGCGGTTGAGCAATTACAGGTGTGGGGTCAACGCAATAATATTACCGTGATTGCCCAGCATACCGGGGCCGACAGTGCCTCTGTATTGTTCGATGCTTTGCAAGCGGCCAAGGCGCGTAAAGTGGATGTATTGATTGCCGACACGGCCGGTCGGTTGCAGAACAAAGCGCACTTGATGGAAGAATTGAAAAAAGTGGTGCGAGTGATGAAAAAGCTCGACCCAGATACGCCACATGAGGTCATGCTGACACTCGATGCGAGCACGGGGCAAAACGCGATTAGCCAAGCACAGTTATTCCAAGAAGCCGTCGGTGTAACGGGTATTACTATCAGTAAGTTAGACGGAACGGCTAAGGGCGGTGTGGTGTTTGCGATTGCTGATAAGTTTAATATTCCGATCCGTTACATAGGCGTGGGTGAGCAAATTGATGATTTGCGTACCTTTAATTCGAAAGAGTTTATTGATGCCTTGTTCACTCAAGAAAAAGCGGATAGCTAATTTATGATTGATTTTCAGCAGGTCAGTAAGATTTATCCTGGCGGCCAAATGGCGCTGGAGGATGTGAATTTTCATCTACAACAAGGTGAAATGGCATTTTTAACCGGCCACTCGGGTGCGGGTAAAAGTACGCTGTTGAAATTGATCACCGTCATTGAGCGCGCAACAACGGGTCGTGTTGCCATTAACGGCCACGACATTGCCAAAGTCAGCCCTAAGCATGTGCCTTATTTGCGGCGCAATATTGGGATGATTTTCCAAAGTCACCATCTGTTGATGGACCGCAGTGTGTTCGACAATGTCGCCCTGCCTTTGGTGATTGAAGGTTTCTCCCACGGTGAAATCCGTAAGCGTGTTGCGGGTGCCCTCGACATGGTGGGCTTATATGGCAAAGAGCGGCATAACCCGATTATGTTGTCCGGTGGTGAGCAGCAGCGCGTGGGTATTGCCCGGGCGATTGTCAACAAGCCGCCTTTACTGCTCGCCGACGAACCTACGGGTAACTTAGACCCTAAATTGTCGATGGATATTTTGCGTCTGTTTGAAACCTTTAACGATGCGGGAACCAGCGTATTAATTGCCACCCATGATTTAGGTCTTATCGCGCGGATGAAATATCGCACCTTTACGCTCAAACAAGGTCGTATGTTGGGTGCGCAAGAATTGCATCACAGCGTTCACGCTCGTAGAGCTCCGACACAAGGTGAAGGCCAATGAGTGATAGCGCACAATTAACCCGCAGTAAGCTGCCGCTGTCTGGCCGGATTGTGATGTTTTTTGTTCGTCATGTGCAGCAAGCCATGGCGAGTATGGGCGAGCTTTGGCGTAATCCAATATCCTCTGTGATGACCATGGCGGTCTTAGGTGTGAGCCTAAGTTTGCCTGCAGCATTGCAAGTGCTCGTTAAAAATGCCGAGACCATTACCAGTTCCTGGAACAGCGCGGCAGAGATATCTTTGTTTATCGACGATAATCGGAGTGATCAAACGATTCAGAGCCTGCTGACACGCATTCGCACCTATCCCGAAGTGGATAAAGTGCAATACATAGATAAAAATCAAGCCCTAGAAGAGTTTCAGCGCTTGTCTGGGTTTGGTGAGGCCTTGGCCTATTTAGATAAAAACCCTTTGCCCGCGGTCATTACCGTGACGCCAATGCCGCGTTACTCCACGCCCGTGGGCGCCCGCGAGCTCTTAACTAAACTAGAGCGTGAGCCTGAAATCAGCTTTGGCCGCCTAGATATCGAATGGTTAGAACGGTTGCAGGCGTTGGTGCGGCTGCTCGAACGCACAGTCATGGCGATTGCCGCGTTACTCGTGCTGGCCGTGGTCTTAGTGATCGGTAATACCATTCGCCTAGCGATTATGAATCGGCGCAGCGAAATTGAAGTGATGAAGCTAGTCGGAGCAACTGAAGCCTTTATCCAGCGGCCATTCCTCTACACCGGGATTTGGTACGGGGTTATTGGCGGTATATTGGCATGGCTTATCATCAACGTATTAGTGTGGTATCTCGATTCCGCCCTTGCCGAGCTGTTAGGCTTGTATGGCAGTCAGCTCGAAATGAAATCCCTCACGTTTATTGAACTGCTGCAATTGATGGGGCTTGCCTCATTTTTAGGCTGGTTAGGTTCGTATTTGTCTGTACGCCAGCATATACGCTCGATTGAACCTTCATAATAATCAGTCGATAAGGGGGCTGCGCGTGTAGAAACACCGCAGTGAATGAACTATTGTTCACTTGCCATGTCTACTTACGCGGAGTAAAAAGGTTAGCAGCACAGGCACTGAGGTTGACATACTCTGTCAATTAGCCGATAGTTCGGGGCTTTATTCTTAAAGTGTTTTGTTGTTAACCCTAAGAATGCACTCGTTAAGTAGTTTGATAAATGTAGGAGAGCGAATGACCTTTCAAACGCAATCAATGGCACTGACAGTCCCACAGGGCGCCAGTAGTCTAGAAGCTTATATCCATTCAGTGACTAGCATCAGCATGCTGGAGGCTGAGGCTGAGTATGAGTTAGCCAAGCGTTTACAGGAAACCGGCGATCTACACGCTGCTAAGCAACTGATTATGTCCCACTTACGTTTTGTGGTGCACGTTGCTAAAGGCTATTCAGGTTACGGTTTACCACAAGCTGACCTCATTCAAGAGGGCAACATAGGCTTGATGAAAGCGGTTAAGCGCTTCGACCCCGATGTTGGCGTACGTCTTGTCTCTTTTGCTGTGCACTGGATCAAAGCTGAAATTCATGAATATGTGCTGAAAAACTGGCGCATTGTTAAAGTCGCGACCACAAAAGCACAACGTAAATTATTCTTTAATATCCGTAAATCCAAAAAACGCTTAGGTTGGTTCAGCGATGCCGAAGTCACTATGGTGGCTGAAAATTTAGGTGTGTCTAAGGCCGATGTGACCGAAATGGAATCACGTATGGCGGCGCAAGATCCGGCATTTGATTTAACCAATGATCAAGACGAGGAGCATGATTTTGCCCCGGTGCATTATTTGGAAGATCATTCATCGGACTTAGCGGATAACATCGAAAATGCCAACTGGGAATCCAATGCCCAAGGTCGTTTATTCTCGGCGATTAAAACCTTAGACGAGCGTAGCCAGCATATTTTGCGCGCCCGTTGGTTAGATGACGATAAAATCACGTTGCAAGAACTGGAGGATACTTATCAAGTGTCAGCTGAGCGTATTCGCCAGCTGGAGAAAAATGCCATGAATAAGCTCAAAGCCTGTATGGAAGCCTAACTCGCATCCTTGGTTATCTAAGGCTGACTGAGTCATAAAAAAACCTGCTACGGCAGGTTTTTTTATGGGAGATATTTGGCTTGATGACGTTGATGATGAATTAGTGTTTAACAAGATTAGCTATTAAGGCTTTTCGGTTCACTTTCAGTCCTATTTGTTCGTTATTTTCTGGCCAGACATAATACTGCCTTGGGCGTTTGAAGCGGGCGATTTTGTCGGCAAGGAATAAGTCTAGCTCAGGTTTTTTTGCTGCTAAATCATCGGTTAAACTGCCGCGAATGATGGCGGCGGGGAGATTGCCAAATTGGGCATCTGGGATGGCGAAAACGATGGCATCGTCTATTTGTGGGTGCTGTTTAAGCGCGGCTTCGATTTCTTCTGGCTGGATGTTTTCGCCGCCGCAGATAAACATATTATCGACGCGGCCTAGGATGCGCAGATTGCCATTGTCGTCCCATTCGCCCCTGTCTTTAGTGTAAAACCAGCCATCGGTATCAAGGCTTTTTTGTATTCCATCTGCGGTGAGGTAGCCCATAAACAGGCAGTCGCCGCG
>JBOFUF010000114.1:0-4496 GCA_051652445.1 Shewanella sp. | reverse complement strand
GAGCCACAAGACCTGTCATATCCCATTCACTTTGCCAGCGTAATCCTTGGCCTTGGATTTGCCCTGCCAGTTGGATCGGGTACTGTGGGGTTTTCACTTTGAGTAACATAGGTGGCAATTCCAAGGGTGTCGGCGTACCTAACAAGGTTTTTGCCAGTGCACTGGCCGCGAGCAATGTTGGTTGCAGGTAAGGCCGCACGCTGCCATCGATTTCAGCGCAATCACCAAGGGCAAAAATATACGGTTGTGCGCTCTGCAATTGGCGGTTGACCATAATCCCACTCCCCACAGTTAAACCTGCATTACGTGCCAGTGCCACATTGGGAGTTAAGCCAATGGCGCTAATAGCCGCATCCACTACATGGGTGGATCCATCGCTCAACATCAGGTGTAAACCATCAGTTTCTTGCTGCACCATAGTGAGGGAGTGCCCCAAGCGCAGGCTAACTCCCTGTGCTTGTAAGGCTTGTTGAACCGGGATACTGAGGCTCGCGGGAAGTAAATTCGCCAACACAGCATGAGCAATATCGACTAACAATACTTCACGCCCAGCGGTTGCTAAATCCATTGCTAATTCAGTGCCTATCAACCCACCTCCTAGCACCAGTACACGCTTGGCACTCGTCAGCGCAGCCTCGTGAACGGCATACTCTTGCTGGCTATTGAGAGTGATAAATCGCTCCGCGCCAGGGATGGTCGGCACGATAGCGTTAGCACCCGTGGCCAGTACCAGCTGACCATATGAATAGTCCCCTTGACTGGAATGGACTAGCCGAGCCTGCGGATCGATTTGAATTACATGGCAATGAGGAACCATGTTGATATTGTACTGCTGCGCAAACGTCTCCCCTTTAAGGCGAGTCAGCGCAGCAGCACTCCGACGTTGACTGATGACATGGCTCAGATCGGGTTTGTTGTACTCATCGCCAGAACCATCAGTCAGTAAACAGATAGGCACTTGTTGATCCAGCTTGCGTAAGCTTTTGACCAGCTGCAGTGCCGCAAAGCCACTACCAACAATTACGATCGTCTTATCCATCGTTATACGCCTCGCTCGCAGTGCTCAAATACTTCTTTACCCAAGCCGCAACCTGGACACAGGAAGGTTTCCGGTACTGCTGACCAAGGGGTACCTGCAGCAACCTCTTGATCAGGTTCACCGAGTTGCGGATCGTAGACCCACTGACATACAACACAGAGCATGGACTGATCTGGAGTGTCTGCATGGTTTGCGCCCATGGCAACATTGGCTATCGCCCCTTGGCTGAAGGGTTCAGCTATCGGCTGAGGGGATGATGCATCGGTTTTTTTTACATCAACCGCTGCGGCTACCCGCGCCCCAGATATTGCCAATTCAGCTGGATTTCTGGCCCATTCGCGCGCGATCTGGCGGCCGTGTTCACGGCATAACGCCAAGCCTTCACCATCAGGTCGCCACTTAGTTTTGAGTGATGCAGAGATATCAAAGCCTGCATCCATTAACCGGGTCTGGATACGATCAACCGCTCCCCCTGTCCAGCCATAACTACCAAATGCAGAGGCGCGCTTGTTACGAAAACGCAGCCCAGTCATTTCCTCAAGCATCCCCGCGACCTTGGGCATCATGACGTTGTTCATGGTCGACGAGCCAACTAATATCCCCTTAGAGCGAAATACTTGAGTCAAGATCTCGTTTTTGTCATGTCGGGAAACATTGAAACTTTTTACTGCCACAGCCGGATCAACTTCATGGATCCCCTGCGCAATGGCGTCAGCCATCATGCGAGTATTATTGGACATAGTGTCGTACAGCAGGGTGATGCGATCCTCCTGATATTGTGCGGCCCATTCTAAGTATTTTAAAATGATCTGGGTTGGATTGGTCCGCCAGACTATCCCGTGTGACGTGGCCACCATATCGACAGGCAGATTAAAGCTCAGCACTTCATTGATCTTTGCCGTCACCAGAGGACTGAATGGCGTGAGTATATTGGCGTAGTAACGCTGGCACTGCTCCATCAGCTCATTGTTATCAACCTCATCGTTAAACAGATGTTCATCACAGTAGTGCTGACCAAAGGCATCGTTGCTAAACAGCACGGCATCACCAGTCAGATAGGTCATCATGCTATCAGGCCAATGCAGCATCGGCGTTTCAATAAACACCAGTTGCTTGCCATTACCGATATCGACACTATCGCCAGTTTTGACTGTTTGAAAATTCCACTCGGGATGGTGGTGATGGCCGATGATAGAATCCAGTGCATTGTGGGTACAGTAAATCGGTGTCCCTGGGATATGACTCATCAGCTCTGTGAGAGCACCGCTGTGATCTTCTTCCGCATGATTAATGACAATATAGTCGATGCAGTTAAGATCGATTTCAGCGGCCAGATTTTGGATAAACTCGCGACTGAATTTGTGATCTACGGTATCAATGAGGACTGTTTTTTCTTCACGGATCAGGTAGCTGTTATAGCTGGTGCCTTTAGTCGTTTTGTATTCGGTTCCGTGGAAGTCGCGGACTTCCCAATCACGCTGACCGACCCAATGGATATTATTTTTAACGTGAATTGACATGAGATGACTCCAGTGCAAAAAAGAAAATTCTATCCTCTAACATTGCACACAGCGTGCCAACAGTTATGCTATTGATAAATATAATTATATTATTTGCGCGTTGTCATTTGCACATGGGTGAGCTATTGTTAATTCAACAATGCATTGTCAAAAGAACAGCAAATGATCACTACCGAAGCCCTGTTGCAAATTGCCCTCGACCTACAGTTAGGTATTTCCCATCATGATAGATTCCAGCGCCTGATCAACAGCGTGCGCACCTTATTTGTCTCTGATGCATCGGCATTGCTGCGCTATGAACGCGGACAATTTATTCCCTTGGCAATCGATGGTCTGTCAGCCGATACCTTAGGCCGTCGGTTCCGCCTAACTGAACATCCGCGTCTCGAGGCTATTGCCCGTGCTGGCAATGTGGTGCGTTTTCCAGCGGACAGTGATCTGCCAGATCCTTACGATGGTCTATTGCCCCAGCATGAATTACTGAAGGTGCATGCCTGCATCGGCCTACCACTCTTTGCCGAACAGAATTTGATCGGCGCGTTGACTATTGATGGTCTGGATCCGCATCAATTCGATGCCATTGATGATCAGGCGCTGCGCTTGGTTGGTGCACTTGCCGCGGCGGCATTAACGAACGGTCTGTTACTTGAACAATTAAGTCGGCAGAGTATTGCGCCACCGAACAGCGAAAGTGAGCGCACTCATGATGACGAGGAGTTGCTTGGTGATGCCGAACCAATGCGCCGCCTCCGCCATGAAATCAGTGTGGTCGCGCCCTCGGATCTGAATGTGTTGATCCTCGGTGAGACAGGTGTTGGCAAGGAACTCATCGCCCAAGCCGTTCACCGTGGTTCGGCCCGGCAAGACAAGCCACTGGTTTACCTTAACTGTGCCGCGTTACCAGAATCAGTTGCCGAAAGTGAGCTGTTTGGTCATATCAAGGGAGCATTTACGGGCGCGATTCACAATCGCGCTGGCAAATTTGAACTCGCCGATAACGGCACCCTATTTTTGGATGAAATCGGCGAATTATCCTTGTCGTTACAGGCTAAGTTGTTGCGGGTACTGCAATATGGGGATATCCAGCGCATAGGTGAAGATCGAGCCTTGACCGTCAATGTGCGTATTCTTGCTGCCACCAACCGAGATTTGAAAGATGAAGTCGTCGAAGGTCGATTTCGTGCGGATCTCTTTCACCGCCTGAGTGTCTTTCCGTTACTCGCACCACCACTTCGCCAGCGCAGTAGCGACATTCCATTATTGGCAGGGTATTTTGCTGAGCGTTGTCGTGCGCGGTTAGGGCTTGACCAACTGATATTAGCTGCTGATACGATGCAGCAGTTAATCGCCTATTCCTGGCCTGGCAATGTCCGAGAGCTCGAGCATGCGATTGCCCGCGCTGCGGTGCTGGCTCGTGCTGAGCAAGCGACGAGTAGGGTTCGCCTGTTACCCATGCACCTGAATTTGTTGTCTGATAGTCAGTCCCCCAACCACGCCATGCCAGATCCTGTGGTGCTAGAGCAACCATTGATGGCTTCATCTGCCGGCTTGAAAGTCGCAACGGATACTTTTCAAGCAGCAATGATCCGCCGCAGTTTGCAGCTTAATCAGGGGAGTTGGGCCGCGACTGCTCGATCTCTGGCACTCGATCCGGGTAATTTGCACCGGGTAGCCAAACGGTTAGGATTAAAGTAGAAAAAGATGTGGCTGAACCGTTTTTCTCTAGAGATTTGATTCATCTTAAGGGAAAAAAAGCCCCAGAACAGCCGCAAACATGGCGAAAATGGGGCTTTTAGGGTGAGCGTGATTCAGTCTGGTAGAGTGATTCACGCCAGTATGAGGTTAGAATTAACCACTAAATAATATTATCAAGTTACTTTTAATTACCCGACTTAAAATAACTAGAAAGTATTTTATTTTTAAACAGGACTTCGCGA
>JBOFUF010000113.1:0-10048 GCA_051652445.1 Shewanella sp. | reverse complement strand
CTTTGTCACCAATATTTAACCCTTTTTCGATCAAAACCTGGTTATCAATACGCGCTCCGAGTGTCACTTCGGTACGGTGGGCGATATGATCGGCACCTACGACATACACGTAACGTTTCGTACCTGAATATTCAAGAGCTTGTACTGGCACCATAGGAGCTGAAATCGCTGGGAAGGTAATGGTTGATGACATCAGCATCCCTGGTTTTAAACGATTTTTCGGATTATCGAATAGCACTCTGACTTTGAGGTTTAAGGTTTCCTCATTGACGCGGGGATCGATTGCGACCATTTTGCCGGTAAAGATTTCATTCGACCAAGCACGGCTGGTGGCCGACACTTGCATGCCAATACTGAGTTGCGATAGGAAATGCTCTGGCACTTGTAAATCGAGGTGCATGCTGGATAAATCATCTAGCGACATTAACTCAGTGCCCATGCTCAGCATCTTGCCTTCGCTGAAATTAATCAGCCCAGTATTGCCCGAAAACGGTGCTCTCAGCGAATGGTAATGTAAATCTGCTTGAGCAGAAGATAAGCGTGCTTGGGCGATATCGACACTGGCTTTTTGTGCGTCAATCTCGGTTTGGGTTATAGCATTACGGCTGATCAATTTTTCAAACTCTTTGAGTTTGCGTTTTTCATCATTAAGGAAAGCATTGGCTTCAGCGACGGCAGCTTGGGCTTTTATGTCATCGAGTTCGATCAGTAACTGGCCTGTTTTCACCGCTTGATTTGAGGTGACGGCGATGTGTTTAATTTTACCTGCAACTTGCGGCGCTATGATGACTGCGCGTTCGGCAGCGAGTTTGCCGATAAGTGAGATGGATTGTGCTAATGGATATTCAACCACTTCACCCGTGACCACAGGCACGGTACGCATAAGATGGGCTGCGCTCTCGGGCTTAGCGGCTTGAAGGACATCGCTAAAACTCACCGCAGTGGCGATAATCGCAAGCAGGGCAATGGCAATAATGGTTTTTTTCATTGTAATTATTATCTCTGGCTAAGGCTGTTTGAGAAGGTGATAGCTTTATTGATGCTATTCTAATGAATAACCTAGATGAGTTGGGTAAAATTTTGTAAAGGTAAGCAAACTAAAATGAAAGAAATTGTGTTTTTGGAGGATTGAACGCTATTGCCGTTTGAGTCGTTTCAACCTGAGGATAGTGGCTTAACATTGCCGCTAATCCTCCATCGCCGCGCATACTTTCTAAACCTCGATTAAAATCAGTCGCTAACTGTGGATTGTCTGCCGCAGCCAAAGCGATCCCTAAGTGAAATACCTCACTGAAATACCTCAGTTGCTATAGGGGGCCAACTTGCTCAAACGCGTCTTCATATTCCGCTGGGCCCTTGTTAATTAAATATGTCGCTAAGTTATGGCCAATCAAAACTAAATCAATGCGCTTTAAATGCAGTTTTTTAAGGTTCATCTCATCTGAATTACCCTCTTTGGTTGTTAATCCTGCTGCAAGTATTGAAAAACGGGAATAAAAATAACTCCACCGCCAGATTCTATAACATTAGCAAATATCGCCCCCGTTATGCCCAGAAAGATAAGGAGTGAATATTCTTGGATAAAATCCAATAGCAATGAAAAGAGTTCGCCCAGCATAACCCGCCTTTGCAGAGCCACAATACCAAACAACGGTTTTGCCAATACCGGCTAACGAGCGGAACTTTCCGAGCATGAGTGGACATTAGTGTGTTTATGGCATTTAGGGTTCTACAGAGATGCTGATCATGTTTTAACTATCGTTATCAATGAAAGGTAACGTTGTTGCAGAGGTTTAAATAAAGCAATTATTATACTAAATACTTGAATATAAAGGCTTAATTTTTAAAAGCATAAAAAATGATAACAATTGTAAAAAAAATGTAGAAATACGGTTCTTTCTTGTGTACTTTAGTGATGACAGCGTTGTCATCTGCTTGTGTGATGCGTTGTTTGTAAGGTCTGCATGGAAAGGATGAGGTCTCCTTATCATGTATTTGGCAAGAGTATTGCTGTCGGGCGGCGATGCGTTTGTCTTTGATATTTTGATAGTCTCTCCCCAGAAACTAGCTTGGGCTGGGTACTTAATTCGTGCCCAGCCATTTTTTAGAATAATTTAGCATTATGACTCAATTGCCTATCACAGCATTTGAACGTCAGCGGCATAGATAAATAAAACTCTCTGGTATAAACCAGGTCATAAAAAGAGGCTGCAATTTATGGCGATTCATTGGATTATGCTGCGTGTCATTACAATGGATATCACCTCTTTAATGTCGCAAAGAATGCTGCGCCAGTTAATATACACAGCGGCATTAGCGGGCGTTTCGATCGCTTTATCTTTAACCGTATTTGCTACTGACACGACCTTAAGCAACGTTTCCCCTAAGCCTGATTCTTTTAAAAAATCGTCAGTTCGCGCACAAGATCAATTCGACTCTCCTAAGGTATCGGCACAGGTTTCAAAAACAATCACCACTGCGCTACCGCTGGAATGGCCGCTAAAGTTACCTGAAGAAGCACTGCGGCGCTCGGATTCAGGTTCTCGATTGGAAAAGATGCCGACTAAAATGGATCAAAAACGCAAAGTGGAAGAGGCGCAGTCAGGAACCGTCGATGTGTTTTGGCACATAACCTCAAAAGAGCTGGAGGACAGCATTCTGCCAAGGCCTGGCGAGCAAGGGCGTGGTTTGGCTGTGGCCAAAACAGTCACTGTGATGACATTGAGCCAAACCCTCTCAACTCAGGGCGTGAACCGCTCAGAAGATGTTAAATTAGCGCTCACTAAAGTAACTAATTTAGTCCAAAATATCAGTAATATGAACATCGAAGTTTCCCATGCGGCGCAGGAGCAAACCTGCGTCACCGAAGCGATTTCTCGCACGTTATATGATCTTGCCAATGTCTCAGGTTCAGCCTTACTCGATAGCGAGCACTTAGCGCACTCGAGCGAGCGACTGTTTCACCAAGGGGAAAGACTGCGGACGTTAGTGACTTCCTTCAGATTGTAGCCACCTCTGAAGCCAGATAAGGATAATCATGAATACAACATTTGCCGCGACCGCCATACTCGTTGCACTCGGTTTGACTGCATGTTCAGATGCACCGGTCGTAAACCACGCACTTAAACCAACGCAAACCTCGCCAGCAGAGGTTAACACCGCTTTAGGTGGATTAACTCAAGCTCAATTACAGCAATTGGGGGATACCCTAGGCGTCACTTACCGTGTCGTGACGAACATTCCCGATGAGCAATGTAATAAAGCACTGGCCGATGGCCGCTGCTTTGTGGCTGAAATCGATTTTGTGCCAGGAATGGATTTTGCCAGTCCCGACTGGTCGATTTACTTCAGTCAAATGCGTCCGGTGCAATCAGTTCAAAGTGATGAATTTACCCTCACTCACGTAAAAGGGGATTTATATCGCATCGCGCCGACAGCGGCCTTTGCGGGATTTAATAAAGGCGAGAAAAAAACACTCAGATTCCGAGGTGAATGGTGGCAATTGGCTGAAACGGATGCCATGCCTAATTACTACTTAGTTGCCGAGCAGTTAGCCCCAGTGTTGATTGCGAGCACTCAGGTGGTGCAAGACTCTGAAACTAGATTAGAAGTGCGGCCTTATGTTGAAGCCTACACCGACATGGTGAAACAGTACCGCCGTACTGAAACGGATAAATTGCCGCCCGCCGATGCAACGCAGTTATTTCGCAATAATCTCGCCGTGAGTGAAAACGCTGAACTGGCGACCAACGCGATTATTCCTACGCCGCAAAAAGTACAAGTACATGGCGCCGATAAAGCCGTGTTTTTAGCTGCGGGCATTAAATTGGATTATCAACAGCTTGATTCTAAAATACTGACGCCAACTCAAGTCGCGGCCGCATTAGCGCGCTTAGCCCGCCTGGGTGTGGCTGAAAACGATCAAGGTCTCGCGGTTAAATTACGACGTCGTTTGGGGGAGGAAGGCAGCTATCAGCTCGATATTAATGCAAACGAAATCAATATTGGTGCTGCTGATGCTGCTGGTTTCTCGTATGCACTATCTTCGCTGGCAAGTTTGCTTGATATCCGGGACTTGCGCGTCAATGCCATGACTATCGAAGATAGTCCACGATACCCGTTCCGTGGCATGCATATTGACGTGGCGCGTAACTTTCACAGTAAAGCCTTTATTCTCGATTTACTCGATCAAATGGCCGCCTATAAACTCAATAAGTTGCATTTACATATGGCCGATGATGAAGGCTGGCGACTCGAAATTGACGGGCTACCTGAGTTAACCGATATTGGCAGTCAACGTTGCCATGATCTTGCTGAAAATACGTGTTTGTTACCACAATTGGGAAGTGGTCCTTTTGCAGAGGCGAGTGTTAACGGTTTCTATACAAAACAAGACTATATCGACATAGTGAGCTATGCCGATGTCCGTCAAATTCAAGTCATACCCTCGATGGACATGCCGGGTCATAGCCGCGCGGCGATTAAGTCGATGGAGGCGCGTTATCGCAAGTTACTTGCTGAAGGTAAAGCTGCTGAGGCAAAAACATATTTGCTCTCCGATGCCAACGATAAAACGGTTTATTCCTCGGTGCAGTATTACGACGACAACACGCTAAACGTTTGCATGGAATCGACTTATCAGTTTGTTGATAAAGTGATTGATGAGATTGCTAAGTTACATCAAGCCGCAGGCCAACCATTAACGCGTTACCATATCGGGGCGGATGAAACCGCGGGGGCTTGGAAGCAATCTCCCCAGTGTTTAGCGTTTGTTGGCAATAACGACAAAGGCGTGACATCCATCGACGAATTAGGCGCTTATTTTATCGAACGGATTTCAAATCAATTAGCGAGTAAAGGCATTGAAGCCGCGGGCTGGAGCGATGGTATGAGCCATGTTAGTCCCGAGAACATGCCTGCTAAAGTGCAATCTAACATTTGGGATGTGGTCGCCCATAAGGGCCATGATCGGGCCAATACACAAGTCAATTTAGGCTGGGAAGTCGTGCTTTCTAATCCTGAAGTCTTATATTTTGACTTCCCCTATGAAGCCGATCCTAAGGAGCATGGTTATTACTGGGCGAGTCGCGCGACCAATAGCCAAAAAGTGTTTAGCTTTATGCCCGATAATTTGGCAGCCAATGCCGAGCAATGGACTGATATTGAACATTTGCCATTTGAAGCCGATGACCGGATAAAGCTCGATGACAAGGGGAAGAAAGTCTCAGGTCCAAGGGAGCAAGGAAAGTTCTTTAGTGGTCTTCAGGGGCAACTCTGGAGTGAGACGGTTCGTAGTGATAATACCGTTGAATATATGGTTTTCCCACGCTTGCTAATGTTGGCCGAGCGCGCTTGGTATCAAGCGGCATGGGAAGTACCTTACCAATATCAAGGCGTGGTGTATAAGCAAAGTTCGGGGGCTTTTACGTTGCCGATGCGTGATGCACAGGCAAAAGACTGGCAGCAAATGGCCAACACCCTGGGCCATAAGGAATTTATTAAACTCGATAAAGCGGGGATTGATTATCGGGTACCGACGGTCGGCGCCGAGATCCGTGACGGTAAACTGTTTGCCAATATCGCTTATCCCGGCCTTAAACTCGAATACCGCAGCCTAAATGGCCAATGGCAGGCCTATCAAGCGGGACAGGCGGTCACTGCACCCATTGAGATCCGCGCCATTGCGGCCGACGGTATTCGCAGGGGCCGAAGTATCACCGTTAACTAAATATATTTTTATATCAGGCTGTATTTTAAAGATAAAATACAGCCTTTTTGTTTTCAAGTGTCAGTGATTTCCTGCATTTTATTTTAGATGGTGACTCGATAAAAAAATAAATGACAACGCTGTCATTCATGCTGTAACATTGAGTTAACTAAAGTTAAGCGTTGTATTAACGGCACGTGATCAGCAACGGTAGCGCTACATTAATAGATGAAGAGGGGTGTCATGGGGTTAATCCAGACAAAAGATCAACCACTGTTTATCGGTGTTGATGGCGGTGGTAGTAAATGCCGAGCCAGTATCTACTGCGCAGACGGTACCGTTTTAGGGACGGGTGTTGCTGGACGCGCAAACCCGCTGCATGGTCTAGTGCAAACATTTGAATCCATTGAAGCATCGACTCGCCTGGCGTTGCTGGATGCGGGCATGAATGAGTGTGATAGTCACTTGTTGGTGGCGGGTCTGGGTCTTGCTGGCGTAAATGTGCCTAGGTTATATCAAGATATTGTCAACTGGCAGCATCCTTTTGCGGCCATGTATGTCACGACTGATTTACATACGGCTTGTATTGGCGCTCACCGTGGCGCGGATGGTGCCGTGATTATTACGGGGACGGGGTCCTGCGGTTATGCCCATGTTGGCGATGCACGCTTAAGTATTGGTGGCCTTGGTTTTGCATTAGGCGACAAAGGCAGTGGTGCTTGGCTTGGGTTGAAAGCGGCCGAACATGTGTTGCTAGCGCTCGATGGTTTTGCTGTGTCGACGCGACTAACCGATATGCTGCTGAAGCATTTTGGTGTTACTGAAGCGCTCGGTATTGTTGAAAATCTGGCCGGTAAATCCTCAAGCAATTACGCGGCATTGGCCCGAACTGTGCTCGATTGTGCTAATGAAGGTGACACAGTTGCGAACGCCATAGTACAAGAAGGCGCGGATTATATTAGCGAAATGGCACGCAAACTATTTAGCCTAAATCCGGTGCGCTTTTCTATGATAGGTGGCCTTGCTGAGCCTTTACAAGCTTGGCTGAGTGCTGATGTCGTGGCCAGAATATCTGCAACATTAGCGCCTCCTGAGCTCGGTGCTATGTATTTCGCCCAGCAAGAATTTAATAAGTCGTTGTCAGTGCAAATCGGCACTGAAGCCAAATTCGGTATTTGAACGTGAAGGTAAAAGATATGACAAACACTATTATGGAGCAAGAAGCTCGCACCGCACCGCAAAGAATCGCGGCTCAATTAGACGCTAACGCTGACCTTATGCAGCAGTTAGGTGAAAAACTGCGTGCCTTTGAACCTCGTTTTGTGATGATCGTGGGTCGTGGCTCATCGGATCATGCGGGTGTGTTTGCTAAGTACTTATTTGAAATCGAAGCGGGTGTGCCTACCTTTGCCGCAGCCCCTTCTGTGGCGAGTGTATATGGTAAGAGCTTGAAATTAGATGGCGCGCTAGTGATTGTGATTTCACAATCTGGTCGTAGTCCTGATATTTTGGCTCAAGCACGTATGGCTAAAAATGCGGGCGCTTTTTGTGTTGCTTTAGTGAATGATGAAACTGCACCGATTAAAGATATCGTCGATGTTGTTGTGCCTTTACGTGCTGGTGAAGAAAAAGCCGTTGCCGCGACGAAGAGTTACCTTGCGACCTTGTCGGCAATTTTACAACTCGCTGCCGCTTGGACCCTGAATGAATCGCTCGCGCAAGCGGTACATTCTTTACCACAAGCGCTACAAACGGCGGTGGACGCTGAGCCACAGCTTACGGCTGAATCCGTTGCCAACGTGAAAAACTTGGTGGTACTCGGTCGTGGTTTAGGTTATGCGGTATCTAAAGAAATCGCGTTGAAATTAAAAGAAGTGTGCTCAATTCATGCTGAGGCATTCAGCAGTGCTGAGTTTCTCCACGGTCCTGTAACCTTAGTTGAGAAAAAACTCACTATTGTCGATGTGTGTATTGGTGATGAATCTTATGCTAGCCATATCGAACAGATTGAAAACGTGAGTCAGCGTGGTGCCGATTTAGTGCATTTGAATCAAACGTCGACGGATATCCATCCGCGTGTAGCACCATTAGCGTTATTACAGCGTTTTTATATCGACGTGGCGGCGGTTGCGATTGCCCGCGGTATCGACCCTGACCAACCAGCTGGCCTTAAAAAAGTGACTCAAACGCTTTAAGCTACATTAGGTGCTAATCGGCTGAACTTATGCCGTTAGTCGTGTTTTCTTAAGCTTGCAACGTTAACTTAACCACGTTACTCGTATTATTTCTGAAAGAGGGTTGCGATGAAAATCACCTTGATCGCCGAGCGAATTTTTGATGGCGAATACTTCCATCACGATGTGCCAGTGACGGTTGAAGATGGGCATATTCTTAGCTTCGATACGGCCCATGACGCGAAGGAAATTCGTCAAGCTGGAACCTTGGTGCCGGGTTTTATTGATGTGCAAGTGAATGGCGGCGGCGGGGCGTTATTTAATGCCAGTCCCAGTGTTCACGGTATTGAGACTATCGGCCGTGCCCATGCGCGTTTTGGCACCACGGGATTTTTACCCACGTTGATTACCGACGATGCCAATGTGATGGGAAAAGCGGCTGATGCGGTTGCGGCGGCCTTAGCGCAAGGCAGCGCAGGTGTGTTAGGGGTGCATTTTGAAGGGCCGCATTTGTCCGTGCCTAAAAAAGGTGTGCATCCTCAGGGCTTTATTCGCGACATCACTGATGCTGAACTCGCGGTATTTTGTCGTCAGGATCTGGGGATCAAAGTTGTCACCCTGGCCCCTGAAAATGTATCTCCAGAGGTGATCCGCACGCTAGTCGCTTCGGGTGTTAAGGTATGTTTGGGCCATTCTAATGCCGACTACGACACGGTTATTGCTGCATTGGCGGCAGGCGCGACAGGTTTTACCCATCTTTATAATGCCATGTCATCAATGGGTTCCCGTGAGCCTGGTATGGTGGGGGCGGCAATTGAGAGTGAAAGCGCGTGGTGTGGGTTGATTGTCGATGGTCACCATGTGCACCCCGCGGCGGCCAGAGTAGCACTGCGCGCTAAGCCGAGGGGCAAGATGATGTTAGTTACCGATGCGATGCCGCCTGTCGGTATGGACGATGAGACGAGTTTTGAGCTTTTTGGTACGCGAGTGCTGAGGGTTGGCGACAGATTAAATGCCGTGACCGGTGAGCTGGCGGGCTGTGTGCTTGATATGGCGACTGCCGTCAATAATACCGTGAACTTGTTAGGTTTGCCTTTGGCCGAGGCCCTCAGAATGGCGGCGCTTTATCCGGCGCAGTTCCTCGGAATTGATCATAAAGCGGGTCGTTTAGCGCAAGGGCACAGAGCCGATTTTGTCTTGCTCGATACGCAAAATAAAGTGTTAGCAAATTACATCGCTGGGCAGGCGGTTTACCTTCGGCCTTAACGTGGGTGAGCTATCAGGGGCGCACCCCCGATCCTGAAGGGGTGCTGTCGACGATTGCCGCCATAGTCAATGCATTGGCTGGGGTGTTTGTTGGGCACTTTATCATTAAAGCCCATCCTAAAGGTGGGTGGGCGAAGGTTGCGTTACTCGCGGTTGCAGGGTGTATCTGCTTAGCCTTAGGTTGGCTGTTGGGTAGTGTGATTCCGGTCAATAAAGCGCTGTGGACCAGTTCATTTGTGCTGGTGACCTCGGGCTGGAGCATGATCTTATTCGCGGTATGTTATGCCTTAGTCGATGTTAGTCGATGTGCTTAACGGGCAAAAAGTGGCATTCTTCTTCGTGGTCATTGGCGCAAACGCTATCATTATTTACTTAGCATCAAGCTTAATGGATTGGAAATTCATTGCCTTAAGTGTATTCGGTGGTCTAGTCGCGGCCTTGCCTGAAAATGCTCAAGCACTTGCATCAGTGCTGAGCTTACTTGCCGTGCAGTGGCTGGTGTTATATTGGATGTATCGTCGACATATTTTTGTCAGGATTTAGTCCGTTAAGGGATATTCTTCGCGGGAATTTATTAAATGACAGCGTTGTCTTTTTGTGCTATTTGTTTTAACATCCCTGAAACAAAGGTGCGTGTGTTGATGATAGCATTAACCCTTGTTGACGAGTCGCGATACGGATGTTCGGGAACTTAAATATTAATGTCATCCCCCGTAATCCCCCGTTATCACCTAAATAATTAATTACTATTAAGAAGCAGGTTTATGGAAATGACACTCGATAAAAGCCAGCAGAAAAGCAGCGTTCTCCCCATGGCGATAGTGGCCGTCCTCTTTTTCATTCTTGGATTCGCGACGTGGTTGAATGGTTCTTTGATGCCGTATTTAAAACAAATATTGCA
>JBOFUF010000112.1:0-2257 GCA_051652445.1 Shewanella sp. | reverse complement strand
TGAATTTGGTATTGATTTAACCACTCGCAATGAATCTATTAAGCCCGGCGATGACTTTTTTATGTATGCCAGCGGCGCATGGTATGACAACTTTGTCATGCCAGCCGATAAAACACGTTATGGTGCTTTTACCGCACTTTCTGAGCGCAGTGAGGAGCAAGTCAAAGCCATCATTGATGATATTACTAGCCGTAAAAATTTAAGCGCTGAAGAGCAATTAATTGCTGACTTTTATTATGCTTACATGGACACCGAGACGATCAATAAACGCGGTGTATCGCCCATTCAACCCACCTTAGATCAAATTAGCACGATCAAAACGACCGATGATTTGACTAAGGTATTTGGCCAAGCATGGCTAACCAATTCAGCATCACCGATTTACGGTGGCTTGGGGTTTAATCGCCTTGATCCAAACCAATATCAAGTCTCTGTGGGTGCGGGTGGATTAGGCTTACCTGATCGCTCATATTATTTAGAAGACAACGAACGCTTTAGCAGTATCCGTAGTGCCTATGTCGACCACATTGCCCAAATGCTCACATTTGCTGGCATCAAAGACGGCAAAGCCCGTGCAGAAGCTATTTTAGCGTTAGAAACAAAAATAGCTGAAGGCCATTGGCCACGAGAAAAGCGCCGTGATCGGGACTCATCCCTTAACCAAATAATGCGGGCTGACTTAGCCCAAGCATATCCTGGTTTTAATTGGGATCTTTACTTTGAACAAATAGGTTATAAAACACCTCAATTAAACATATCGCAACCTGACCCCATTAAGGCAATGATTGTATTAATTAATCAACAACCATTACATGTATGGCAAGATTATTTAATCTTTCACACCTTGACTAACAACGCTGGTTTATTGTCTGAAGACATTTACAACACCAGCTTTGATTTTTATGGCAAAACCTTAGAGGGCCAAGCAGAACCACGTCCTCGTTGGAAGCGTGCGGTTGATGAAATGTCAGAGGTGGAATCATTAGGTTTCGCGATTGGTAAAGTGTATGTCGCCCGATATTTTCCTGAGTCATCTAAAGCACAAATGGCTGACTTAGTTGAAAACTTGCGCACGGCATTAGGCCAGCGCATCGAGGGATTAACCTGGATGAGCGATGACACCAAAGTCAATGCTCAAGCCAAACTCGCAGCGTTCGTCCCTAAAATTGGCTATCCCGATGTATGGCAAGAATTTGATGGATTAACGCTATCGAGTAAAGATTTAGTCGGTAATATTCACACATTACGCCAATATTTCCATGCCGAAAGTGTCGCCAAAGAATTGCAAAAAACGGATCGTAACCGTTGGGGAATGACACCACAATTCGTTAACGCTTACTACAATAGTTCATTCAATGAAATTGTGTTCCCAGCGGCCATTTTACAACCGCCGTTCTTTGACCCCAATGCCGATCCGGCGGTTAACTATGGTGGTATTGGCGCTGTGATTGGTCACGAAATGGGTCATGGATTTGATGATCAAGGCTCAAAATCAGACGCTAAGGGTATTCAACGCAACTGGTGGACCGATGCAGATCGCGCCGCATTTGAAGCTAAAGCGGATCAATTGGCCGCACAATATAGCTTATACGAACCGATCCCAGGTAATTTCGTTAATGGTCGCAACAGTCTAGGTGAAAACATTGGTGACGTGGGTGGGTTAGCCATGGCTTATCATGCCTACCAATTAAGCTTAAAGGGTAAACAAGCACCGATCATTAATGGCCTAAGCGGTGATCAACGCTTTTTCCTTGCATGGGCGCAAGTCTGGAAAGAAAAACGCACTGAACAAAGCATGCTAAGCCAGCTAAAAGGGGGGACGCATTCACCAGGGCAATATCGTGCATTAGCGCCTCGTAACCATGACGCTTGGTACAAGGCATTTGATGTAAAACCTGGTGATAAGTTGTATTTACCTGAAGATCAGCGCGTACGTATTTGGTAATGCAGCTCTATTGGTAGGATGAATCCATACTAGCGTCATTCAATGCGTTAAACATTAACATGCCAGTCAGTTAACTGACTGGCATTTTTTACATGGCCTGTTGCAGTGCATCTCACCCAGCTCGCCACAACTGGCAGTAAACCATTAACGCTATCAGCAGGATTATCTCGAATCGCGCAGGACGGTTAAAAGTGGCAAAAAATAACGCCGCCTGAAGCAAGAATCGAGCAACGACACTAACCGAGAAAGAAAAACAAACATAAATAGCGGAATATTTTTATAAGGCGGGCAGCTTTCACTCAATAAAAATTG
>JBOFUF010000111.1:0-14309 GCA_051652445.1 Shewanella sp. | reverse complement strand
TAATTTCAAGAACCTGTAAACCATAACGAATTCAAACACTATTCGTTACTAGGAGCTGGTTGCGGGGGCCGGATTTGAACCGACGACCTTCGGGTTATGAGCCCGACGAGCTACCATGCTGCTCCACCCCGCGTCAACTTTTGCAAGTATATTGACTTTCGTCGTTTCTTGCAATAACTAATCAAAGAACTTATTTCGTCTATGGTTAGTTATATTTGGTGCCGAGAGCGGGACTTGAACCCGCACGACCGTTAGGTCACAGCCACCTCAAGGCTGCGCGTCTACCAATTTCGCCACCTCGGCGACACCTTTTACTAGTCAGGAATTTTTGTTTCTGACTTTTCGGTTGCTTGCTCAACAGGTTGGGTAACCTGCTCAGTATCTGAACCTAAATTTCTCCATGAATCTTCATTTTTTGCGTGATTTGCGCTTAGGTTGCCTATCAGCAGACTTAGAGCAAAAAATGCAACGGCAAGGAACGCCGTAGTACGTGTCAGGAAATTACCTGAACCGCTTGAACCAAACAGAGTACCTGATGCACCGGCGCCAAAAGAGGCTCCCATGTCAGCGCCCTTACCTTGCTGAATTAAGACTAAGCCGATGAGGCCTAATGCCACCAACAAGTAAACAACTACTAGAACTTCATACATATTATGCGCTCATCGCTATGGTACATAAACTTAAAAACTCGCTAGAATTTAAGCTAGCACCGCCAATCAGTCCACCATCAACATCAGGTTGGGCAAATAAATCTGCAGCATTACTCGGTGTCACACTACCACCGTAGAGAATCCTGATATTCTCTCCTATAAAAGGAGACACTTCAGAGAGGCGTTTGCGAATAAACGCATGAACTTCTTGTGCCTGCTCTGGTGTAGCACTTTTACCTGTTCCTACTGCCCAAAGTGGCTCGTAGGCGATAATAGCGTTATCAAAAGCCATAGTGCCATTTTTCTGGATCACTATATCCAACTCTTCTGCAATCACCTCGAAGGTGCGTCTTGCTTCACGTGCTGGACCTGACTCACCCACACATAAAATGGGAGTTAAGCCATGCTTTTGTGCAGCGGCGAATTTCTCCGCTACGATATTACTCGTCTCTCCGTACATACGGCGACGTTCTGAATGCCCGATAATGACATATCGACATCCTGAATCTTTGAGCATTTGACCTGAAACTTCTCCGGTATAAGCACCAAAGTCATGTTGACTCAGATTTTGCGCGCCCATTCTAACCAGTGAACCGTCTAACGCTTCTTTGTTTGCTTCTAGCAGTTGCCTAACGCTTTCTAGATAGATAGAAGGCGGGCACAAAACCACTTCAGCTGAATCATTTTGGAGCTTAGAGGCAAATTTCTTAAACAGCTCTTGCGCCAAAGCCGCACTGCCGTTCATCTTCCAATTACCAGCTACCATCGGACGTCTGAGTGCCATCACTGTCTCCTCTGAAAGCGGCGTGAATAATAGCGAACCACTTATTAACTTACAATAGCTAAATTCGATTTTTTTCGGATATCTGGTCGGAACGCTTGTTTTTTAAACGTTAACTTAACTGCTTGGTCATTTATGCAGCTAACATCTTAATTTTAAATTGATATCAGCCACACTCATAACAAAATAGCCAAAAATTAGCTTGCCGATTTTACCGCAGTGGCAATCAAATTAGCATGAGCCAATACTGCACTATGATCGTCGCCTTCAACCATGACACGGATCAAAGGTTCAGTACCTGACTTACGTAACAGTACCCTGCCACGAACACCTAATTGAGATTCAACTTGCGCCTGTGCCGCTTTTACCATATCAGAGTTAAGCGGATCATGTTCGCCCTCAAAGCGCACATTGACTAACACCTGCGGTAACATTTCCATTGACGAGGTCAACTCTTCAAGTGTCGCATCTTGGCGACGCATTGCCGCTAATACTAAAATCCCTGCAACGATGCCATCACCGGTAGTGCCGTGATCAAGATTGAGGATATGTCCTGAATTTTCGCCACCAATACGCCAGTCAAGTTCTTTTAGTAATTCCATCACATAGCGGTCGCCTACTTTTGAGCGAGCAAAAGGAATGTCAAGCGCTTGCAAGGCTAAATCCAATCCAAGGTTTGACATCAGTGTACCGACCACGCCACCACGGAGTACACCGCGAGATTTCGCATCACAGGCCAGAATATAGAGAATTTGATCACCGTCGATCACTTCCCCTTTACTATTAACCATCATGATACGGTCGCCGTCACCGTCGAGTGCAATACCTAAATCGGCACTTTCAGCTAACACAGTTTCACAAATCTTGCCCATGGACGTTGCGCCCACTTTATCATTGATATTCATTCCGTTTGGCTGATCACCAATCGCAATGACCTCGGCACCTAACTCACGAAACACTGCAGGTGCGATGTGGTAAGTGGCACCGTGGGCACAATCAACCACAATTTTCAAACCGGTTAAGGTGTGCTCTGCAGGAAAATTCCCTTTACAATACTCGATATAGCGCCCACGAGCATCTTCAATACGCGAGACTTTCCCCAACAGATGCGACTCAACACAAACCAGAGGTTTTTCAAGTTCAGCTTCTATTTCTAGCTCAAGGTTATCATCTAACTTGCTGCCGTCGGCGGAAAAAAATTTAATGCCGTTATCGTAATAGGGATTGTGTGATGCACTAATCACTACACCCGCTTCTGCGCGAAAAGTGCGCGTCAAATAGGCGACTGCGGGCGTTGGCATTGGCCCCATTAACATCACATTTAACCCCGCGGCAGATAGACCCGCTTCTAATGCCGATTCAAACATGTACCCTGAAATACGGGTATCTTTACCTATAATGACCTTTTTGGTACCACTTTTTGACAACACCCGACCTGCCGCCCAACCTAATTTAAGCGCAAACTCAGGCGTCATTTGACCTGAACCGACCTTGCCCCGAATACCGTCAGTTCCAAAAAATTTACGTTCTTTCATATAGCCCCAAATACTCAAATGTGTCCCAATAATTTGGGATCCTAATATTTACTCAATACTTAACGCGAACATAAGCAGGCTTAGCAATACACTTGTGTCGCTTGCAACACCTTGAGTATATCCACCGTTTCAGCAACATCATGCACGCGAATGATATGCACCCCCTTTTGGGCTGCTATCATAGCCCCAGCAAGGCTCCCAGCAAGACGCTCTGAGGTCGGTTTTGCTAAGAGATGCCCTATCATGCTCTTACGAGACAATCCTATCAACATCGGTAAATCAAACTTGTGAAAATAGTCGAGCTTAGCCAGTAATTCATAGTTATGTTCTACGTTTTTACCAAAACCAAATCCCGGATCGAGTATTAATAATTCCCGTGGGATCCCAGCTTGCAAGCAAGCTTCAATCCTTTCGGTTAAAAAATGAGAAACCTCTTCAATGACATCATAATACGTAGGTTGAGATTGCATTGTCTTTGGCTCACCCTGCATATGCATCAAGCATACAGGGACCTGTAACTCTGCTGCAGCTTCAAGCGCACCGATTTGTGTCAAGGCGCGCACATCGTTAATCAAATGCGCCCCAGCAGCCACCGCTTGACGCATCACTTCAGCTTTGCTGGTATCAACTGAAATCCACACGTTATGGCGGGCCGCCACATATTTGACTAGAGGGATCACCCGCGCAAGTTCATCGGCCAGACTCACCTCAACGGCGCCAGGTCTTGTCGACTCGCCACCAATGTCTATCATTCCCGCACCTTGAACCACCATGTTATCGGCATGCTGACAGGCCAGTTCATAGGAAGAAAATTGACCACCGTCCGAAAAGGAATCGGGAGTGACATTCAAAATACCCATCACAATGGGCGAAGATAACGTGAGGCATTGAGTGCCTGCAATCAGTTCAAACACGCATTTACTCCAGTAACACTGACGATTTTACTCGACCACATCGCTACGCCATCTATTTCAAGCGATCACTTTCTACCTGAATAGACTCATGTCAGAAGAAAAATCAATGCTGGTAGAATATTAATGACCACGCAGTCAAATTGCTCACAAGATAAAACAAGAAAACCCCTTTACGGGGTTTTCTTGTAATTCACAAAACATTATTTTGCAGGAGATTCATCAGGACTTTTTAGTTCTGACTCAATAGGCGCAGCAGTGACATCGTCTTCAGCTTTCGCTGCTGGCTCGCCATGACTATTGCCTTTATCGTTAGAGCCATTATCGTCCACTTGCCACTCGGCAGGCTGACGCACTTCACGGCGCTTCATTAAATCGTCAATTTGAAGTGAATCAATGGTTTCATACTTCATCAACGCTTCTTTCATTGAGTGCAGGATATCAAGATTATCTGCCAATATCTGGCGTGCTCGAGCATAGTTTTTGTCAATAAAGACTTTGACTTCAGCATCGATCATCGTTGCCGTTTCATCAGACATGGCTTTAGCTTTACCCATGCTACGACCTAAGAAAACTTCACCGTCTTCTTCGGCATACAGTAATGGACCTAGCTTATCTGAGAAGCCCCACTGGGTTACCATATTGCGCGCAATCGATGTCGCATATTTGATGTCTTGTGATGCACCCGTTGACACTTTCTCAGTGCCGTAGATGAGTTCTTCAGCTAAACGGCCACCGTAAGCTACCGAAATTTGACTTTCTAACTTGCGACGACTCTGACTAACTGAGTCAGCTTCAGGTAAGAAAAACGTCACCCCAAGAGCGCGACCGCGAGGAATGATAGTGACCTTGTGCACAGGATCGTGCTCTGGTACTAAGCAACCTACAATCGCATGGCCTGCTTCGTGATATGCCGTCATTTCTTTTTCGGCTTCAGACATCACCATTGAACGGCGCTCAGCACCCATCATGATTTTATCTTTCGCACGTTCAAACTCTTCCATGCCAACTACGCGTCGATTGCCACGAGCAGCAAATAAAGCGGCTTCATTGACTAAGTTAGCTAAGTCAGCACCTGAGAAACCTGGGGTACCACGGGCAATCACACTCGCTTTTACATCTTCAGAAAGTGGCACTTTACGCATATGCACTTTCAAAATCTGTTCACGACCACGGACGTCTGGTAAACCAACGACCACTTGACGGTCAAAACGACCGGGACGCAATAATGCAGAATCGAGTACGTCAGGACGGTTAGTTGCTGCGATAACGATAACGCCTTCATTGCCTTCGAAGCCGTCCATCTCAACCAGCATTTGGTTCAGTGTTTGCTCACGCTCATCATGACCCCCACCTAAACCGGCGCCACGCTGACGACCGACTGCATCGATTTCATCGATAAAAATGATGCAAGGTGCCGACTTCTTTGCTTGTTCAAACATGTCACGTACACGGGATGCACCGACACCAACAAACATTTCCACGAAATCAGAACCTGAAATAGTGAAGAAAGGAACCTTAGATTCACCAGCAATGGCCTTAGCCAACAAGGTTTTACCTGTACCCGGAGGTCCCACCATCAGCACGCCTGTTGGAATTCTACCGCCCAACTTTTGAAACTTCGTCGGGTCACGCAGATAATCAACCAGCTCTTTGACTTCTTCTTTTGCTTCGTCACAACCGGCAACATCGGCAAAAGTGGTTTTAATCTGATCTTCACTCATCAGCTTAGCTTTACTCTTGCCAAAGGACATTGCGCCTTTGCCACCACCGCCTTGCATCTGACGCATGAAGAAAATCCATACCCCAATAAGCAATATCATAGGAAACCAAGAAATGAAAATTTGGGTTAAAAACCCTGACTCTTCGGCTTCTTGGCCCTTCATGGTGATGCCTTTACGATCAAGATCATTAATTAAATCTTGGTCATATAACGGCATAATAGTGGTGAACTTTTCACCGGTTCGTTTAGCCCCTTCAATAGTACGTTGGTCGCTCTTTATTTCAACAGTCGCGACCTGCTCATCACGAACATTGTCTAAAAAGGTAGAATAATCCATCTTCTGCGCTGACGAAGAAGAGGGGGAGTAACCCTGAAACACTGACATCAGCACAACGGCGATGACAACCCAGAGTATTAAATTTTTTGCCATGTCACTCAAATTACTAGACCTCATTAAGTCTTGCGATTATTAACGCTAGGGTACTACAACTTGTAACCTGTCGCCACAAGATAGACTTCGCGGGAACGCGCCCGTGAAGAGTCCGGTTTACGTGTTTTAACGACTTTAAACACTTCTTTTACCGCTTTCATGTATTCGTCAAAGCCCTCCCCCTGAAAGACTTTTACCGCAAAACAGCCGTTAGGAGCCAATACTTGGTGGCACATATCTAACGCCAACTCCACTAAATACATAGCGCGCGGTTGATCAACACTGTCTGAACCACTCATGTTGGGCGCCATATCAGACAACACAACGTCGACTTTAGCATCACCGACGCGAGTAAGTAATGCTTGAAGGACTTTATCTTCACGAAAATCCCCTTGCAAAAAATCGACGCCTACGATCGGATCCATTGGCAAAATGTCACAGGCGATGACTTTACCTCTGTCTCCCGCCAATTTGACTGCCACTTGCGACCAACCTCCAGGAGCAGCCCCCAGATCAACCACAGTCATGCCTGGGCGAATAAGTTGATCCTTTTGCTGGATCTCTTCAAGCTTAAACGCAGCGCGAGATCGCAATCCCATTTTTTGGGCGAGTTTGACATAGTGATCATCAAAGTGTTCTAGCATCCAGCGATTAGAACTGGCCGTACGTTTTATACCTGACATTTAAAATCCGCAACAATTGAGAGTTACACAAAGGCTATATAAGGGTAGAATAGCTGTTTTTCAACAGTAACTCAGCAAAAGTTGGTAGAAATGAACTTAACAACCAAACAAAAACAGCATTTAAAAGGTCTAGCGCATCCGCTAAAGCCCGTTGTACTGCTTGGTGCCAATGGATTGACTGAAGGTGTACTCGCTGAAATTGAAAGCGCACTCGCTTATCATGAATTGATTAAAGTGAAAGTAGCCTCTGCTGACAGAGAGCTAAAAAATGCCATCGTTGATGCCATAGTACGTGAAACTCAATCTGCAAAAGTGCAACTTATTGGTCATATTCTGGTGATTTATCGTCAATCACCAGAAATGAAAATTGCTTTGCCAAAAGCAAAATAATTTTTTTGATTTTTTATTGTGTAAACAAAGAGGCCACTCAATTGAGTGGCCTCTTTCATTTTATGGCTAATTTAGCTTAATTATCTTAAGGTGCATCCGAGATCGCTTGCACTTTGTAATGCTCTGGCATTAAGCCTAAGAACTCAGGCAATACAGTCCCAACCGAAATAGATGACAATGTTCCCGTCAATTTACTGTCATGGTTAACTGATGATTTTGGTCCAAATGCACGCTTTTCTGCTCACGGCTGAATTGACGTCGCGAATCAACAAGCGTCTCGGCCTGAGTTTGATACACAGGGTCAATATCAATATCGAGTAAAAACTGTGCGTCACCACGTAGATCAAGCCCGAGTTTGATCGACTGGATGCCTAAATTTTGCAGCCAACTAAGCGCCGCACTGGCAATGGATAAAGTCAACTCTTTGGGATCTGCAACCACAGAAGAGACTCACGTTTTGACTGAGGTTTGTTGGTTATCCGCATCAAGCACAATGAGGGTTTCACCATTGCTTTGGACAATACGCTTTGCTATCACGCCTTGCGCTTGCAGCTTATATCGAAGGGCAATAGGTGTGAGCGTTAACCGCGCCTTCGCGCCCACCTGTACCGCCGCAGTATTCTCACCATAAATGTCGGCCCAAAATTCAACTCTGAAGCGCTGCTGACATCCTTGGCTAAAGCCTCAAATGTCGAGCCCTAAGCTCCAGCCGTCAACATACCTACAAACTTAATTTGCGAATAACAAAAAACCGCCCTAGGACGGTTTTTAGCGATATCGCATGAGTCACGCTCACGACAAGACACGACACGACACGACACGACAAGTAAAATATATCAGCAGATTATAAATACTGTACTTTGATGACTTCGTAATCTGTCATACCACCAGGGGTGGTGATAGACACTTCATCACCTTCATTTTTACCCACTAAGCCACGAGCTATTGGTGAGTTCACTGATATCAGATTTTCTTTAATATTGGCTTCATCATCGCCGACTATGCGATAGGTCACTTCAGCGTCGGTATCGAGATTTAAAATAGTGACCGTGGTACCAAAAATGATACGACCGTTGTTCACCATCTTAGTGACGTCGATAATTTGCGCGTTAGATAACTTACCTTCGATATCGCGGATGCGTGCTTCACAAATACCTTGGTCCTCGCGAGCTGCATGGTATTCCGCGTTCTCTTTTAGATCGCCTAACTCTCTGGCTGAAGCAATAGCTTCAGTGATCTTAGGCCGACGGTCAAACTTGAGAATATCTAACTCTTTACGCAGCTGCTCAGCACCGACAACTGTCATAGGAACCTTAGTCATAACTTCTTTCGTCTCCTTTAAAACAAAAGCAACCCGTGCCAACGCTAAGGTCAACACAGTCAAATGAGGGGGAATTGCGCTATTCTAATCGTTAGGCGCATGATGCATCAAGAACAATGCATTCACGCAGCTTACCCAACCTTAAGCAGAGTTACCAGTAATCAAATTCAAATCTGTATACCTAAGGAAATTTCGCACACGTTTTAGTACGAAATGAATACAAAAATGCCCACTCGCCATGTAGACAGTGGGCATTAAGACTCAAAGCAAAAACCGCAAGATAGAGGTTAATTCACTTATTCAAGCCCAACCTCAAAGGTCAAAAAGATTTCGCTACCCGTTTTATCGGCAAGGGATTTATCTGAATTAGGGCGCTCAATCGCCGCATGCAAGAGATTGTATAGCCTCGTAAAACTGTTTTTAGCACCCAAAAACCATGACCTTCGATGACATTATCAACAAACAATTTATGGTATCACCTGTCAATATCTTTATAATTATTAAAAATAAAACCAACATTTTAGCTATTTTCATTGTTTAAAATTTACTTTGCAACACTCTCGTTTACCTTATGTCAATCAGCTACAATCCGCCGTCGGCGACTTGCTGGCGCTTCCAAGGAAATATTATCTTGAGTTCATCTCTGCTCAAAAAAATGCGTTGTCTATATATTGTAGGTCTCGCGTTAATGCTCAACGCTTGTGTTGCGCCACTATTATTAATGTCACCCCAAGGCCAATTGATGTGGGCCGTACTTAAACCTCTTGTCGGTCTAGATCCCAACGCTGTCGGGTTATTCGAACAACCGCTCATCAAAAACCGTATGCAGCAGTTACTGGGCAAAAATTACGACACCACCCTGTCCCTGCTCAAAACGGCCGACAAGATCCAACAGGAAGGTCCACTTATCTACTTAGTGTCGACTTACACCCCTGTCCCCGAAATGGCACAAAAAGCAGGCCTAGTTTGGAACTCAGACACCAACCAAATGGCAGTCATGCTGATGAAAGGCGGTGCGCCCTTAGTGATTTCTGAGCAATTTAGTCATCAGGCAGAAAAACGGGTCCCAAGTTGGCCGAAGGAATTAGCCGACTATACCGATCCGCAGAAGTTACAACAAAAAGCCTTAGAAGCTGGTGTCAATCAAGTACAGCAACAGTTAGCAATACCTGATGCTGTCACAGCTATTGCGACCGGTGATGTTAATGCGGCCCAAGGTGCCGTCGTTGATAGTGCTGTCACAGAAAATGCCGTTATTAAGAATGCCGTTATTAAGAATGCAGCAATGCCAATCAATATCACTGAAGCCGCGGAAAAAATGGCAGTACCTGCAGTTCCTACAGAAATAACATCGCCACCCGTTGCTCCTGAAGTCAAAAAGCAATAAACGGATCACCACAGTGTCAGCTCAAATGGCATTGTGGTATTAACTTTGGAAATGGCTGAATTGCCACAACCAACGGGAGTGATAGAAACAAGGGAAAGGCTAATTGAAGGGACACTGAAAGCAACATAACGCTGAGTTGAAAATAGTTAAAAGTCAAAAAGCAAAAAGCCTGTCCGAAGACAGGCTTTTTAACTTTTGGCTGGGGTACAAGGATTCGAACCTTGGAATGCTGAGATCAAAACCCAGTGCCTTACCACTTGGCGATACCCCAATAAACTGTTTTTAATCTTCTATCGAAGATTGCATTTTGATGGTACGGGAAGAGAGACTTGAACTCTCACACCTCGCGGCACCAGAACCTAAATCTGGCGTGTCTACCAATTTCACCATTCCCGCATCAAAATGTACCAAAATTGTCTATTCAACAGTTTTGGATTTTCTCTGAAAAATCACTTTAACAGAGTTAAATATGGTAGCAATGGCGGGACTTGAACCTGCGACCCCAGCATTATGAGTGCTGTGCTCTAACCAGCTGAGCTACATTGCCAATGGCTGGGGTACAAGGATTCGAACCTTGGAATGCCGAGATCAAAACCCGGTGCCTTACCACTTGGCGATACCCCAATCAACTTGGAAACTGAGAAAAAATGGCTGGGGTACAAGGATTCGAACCTTGGAATGCCGAGATCAAAACCCGGTGCCTTACCACTTGGCGATACCCCAACTAACTCTGTTTCAAACATCCGCTATCGCCGATGCTTCTAAATTTATCTTTTAAAACTGTTATTTTAACAACTCATGCTATAAAACATAAGGTTAAAATAATGGTACGGGAAGAGAGACTTGAACTCTCACACCTCGCGGCACCAGAACCTAAATCTGGCGTGTCTACCAATTTCACCATTCCCGCACAGTTTTATATTTTACATCTTAAACAGATGCCAGCCATGTAGGCTAGAGTAATATCGTGATTTATTTTATAGAAGACATTCATCTTAAATAAAATGGTAGCAATGGCGGGACTTGAACCTGCGACCCCAGCATTATGAGTGCTGTGCTCTAACCAGCTGAGCTACATTGCCATATCGATATTACGCGCCCCTCTTGGCGAGGAACGGGGCGTATTATGCTTATTCGAGGTATCGAGGTCAACAGCTTTTTTTCGCTATTTCCCTTGAGCCAAGCTGTTCGGCTATTCCTTCACCAACCTGAGCAACAGATGTGCGAAATAACACCTTGTTGCTCATACTTAGCTTAATTTATCGAGACTTACCGCGTAAACAAGCTTTGTTATACGTTAAACAGGAAATGCATCACATCGCCATCTTTAACGATATAGGTTTTACCTTCCACCCGTAACTTACCGGCTTCTTTCGCGCCAGCTTCGCCTTTGTGGGCAATAAAGTCGTCAAATGCCATCACTTGGGCGCGGATAAAACCACGTTCAAAATCGGTATGAATAACACCCGCGGCTTGCGGGGCACTGGCACCCACTGGCACTGTCCAGGCACGCACTTCTTTCACGCCTGCGGTGAAATAGGTTTGCAGATTCAGTAATTCATAACCGGCGCGGATGACTCGGTCTAAACCAGGCTCTTCGATACCCAGATCCGCCATAAACTCATCGCGCTCCTCGATTTCCATCTCGGCCAGTTCAGATTCAATCGCCGCACACACGGCAACAACGATAGCGTTTTCTGTCGCAGCAATGGCGCGAACGGCATCTAAGTGCGGGTTATTTTCAAAACCATCTTCCGCCACGTTAGCAATGTACATGGTCGGTTTCAAGGTTAAGAAGTTCAGGTAAGCCACCGCTTCCAGCTCTTCTTTGGATAAATCCAGTGAACGTAGCATTTTTGCTTCGTCTAAAATGGGGCGCATTTTTTCTAATACTTCCACTTCAAACTTAGCGTCTTTATCGCCACCTTTAGCGCGTTTTTGCTGACGCTGAATCGCACGCTCTAAGCTATCTAAATCCGCTAAGGCTAATTCAGTGTTAATCACTTCGATATCGCCAGCGGGATCAATCTTGTTGGCAACATGCACAATGTTGTCATCATCGAAACAACGTACTACGTGGCCAATCGCATCGGTTTCACGGATATTAGCCAAAAACTTGTTACCTAAGCCTTCACCTTTAGATGCGCCGGCCACAAGACCTGCGATATCCACGAACTCCATCGTAGTCGGTAACACACGTTGTGGGTTCACAATCGCGGCTAATGCATCCAAACGTGGATCCGGCACAGGCACAACACCCGTGTTAGGTTCAATGGTACAAAACGGGAAGTTAGCCGCTTCGATGCCAGCCTGAGTTAACGCATTAAAAAGCGTTGATTTACCAACGTTAGGAAGACCAACGATGCCGCATTTAAAACCCATATGCTTACCTTTCTCTCGATTGTTGGCTGACAAGTCACACTCATCAGCGAGGTTTAGTCGTCCTGCCCTATGGCAGCACATTACTGAATAATTAACTCACTTGAGTCACTTAACGCTAGCGTCTCACCAAAGGCAAAACCTATTCCGCTTTAAAAGAGTGTAATCTGTTCATGGCTTTGACCATGTCTTGTTTAAACAAAATTTCGGTAGAACGCACGGCTTCATCTATCGCCGCCTCGATAAGCTCTTGCTCTTTAGCCGGTGCTTTTCCCAGTACGTAACCACTGACTTGGTTTTTATCGCCGGGATGACCGATACCTAAGCGTAAACGGTAGAAGTTTTTATCGTTAGCCAGTTTAGCAATAATATCTTTCAGACCATTGTGGCCACCATGACCGCCACCGAGCTTAAACTTAGCCACCCCGGGCGGCAGATCGAGTTCATCGTGAGCCACCAGAATCTCTTCTGGAGTGATACGAAAAAAGTTTGCCAAAGCGCCAACTGCTTTACCACTTAAATTCATATACGTGGTTGGGATCAATAAGCGAACATCTTTACCGTGCAATACGGCTCTGGCGGTCAAACCAAAATACTTACTGTCAGCCACCAGAGTGACACCGCAAATTCTCGCTAACTCAAGTACGTACCAAGCCCCCGCATTATGGCGAGTGTGTGCATATTCAGCACCCGGATTAGCCAGACCCACTATTAATTTTATTTCGCTCATGACACTCAATATCGTTATTTCGTCGATGATAGCCGCGCAAAGCGCCGACTGAACTGACCATACCAGCTAAAAGCGCGGCATTTTAGCACTCAAACCCCAAGTCAACAAATGTCACGTCATCGCACTGGAGCAGAACACCGACTCAAAACACAGCACAACTCAGTGTCAATTAAGCCCCATGGCATATTTAAGGACAGTCTTTTTGAGCGGAGAATTGATGTTTGCCAACGTTAACAGGCCATTACGCAGCAGCTTAAGCGGCAGGATATCGTTGCTAAAACCGGCGTAAAACAAATCCATCGCCGTCATCATCAATTGATTATCGCGATAACGCTTACGCTGATATTGGGCAAGCACTTCATTCGACCACCAGATATTATCGTGGGCTAATGCTTCCTTGATGACCGCCAAAAGGGCTTCGACATCCTTAAACCCAAGATTCACTCCTTGGCCTGCGAGCGGATTAATGGTGTGGGCGGCATCACCTAAAATCACCACGTTCTGCCGATAGTAACGCTGGGCATGGCGGCGAGTAAGGCCAAAACTGCCTTTATTCTCAACGGTAAAATCAGCATCCAAACGCGCAGGAAAATGCACTCTTATCTGCTCGGCAAGCTGTTGATTATTAAGCTGCATTAACTGTTTGATTCGATTAGCATCGTCGTACCACACCAGCGAAGCATTATTGCCGGGCAGAGGTAATAAGGAACGCGGCCCTTTAGGCGTAAACTGCTGCCAAGTCACATCCTGCTGTCCCTGTGCGGTGTTGATATTAATCAACATGGCTGATTGAGCGTAATCCCAACCCGAAATCCCAATACCCGCCCATTGGCGTACCTGCGAGTGCGCACCATCGGCACCGACTAATAACTTAGCGGTGAGTTTACGATTCGATTGTAAGTGCACACTCACGCTGTCGCTATCGCGGGCAAATGCCACCACTTTATCAGGACAATATAAGGTGATGCCCGCCAACGGTGTCATCTGTTGCCACAGGGCAAGTTGGATTAAACGGTTTTCGACTATATGGCCTAAATGGCTGGCGCCAATTTGTGAACAGTGGAATTGGGTGATGCAGCCATCGAGCTCCCAAGTTTCTAAGCCCAAATAAGGCACATTACGCATCTTGAGCAATGAGTCCAAGGCGCCAAGACGTTCAAGCAGCGTTTCAGAAGCCACACTGATGGCCGAGACTCGCACATCTAATGGCTGTTCGGCTTGATAAGCTTCTGGCGCAAAAGATTCAATCACCGCCACTTGCAAACCCTGTTGGGCTAATCCAATTGCCGTCGCCGCACCGACCATACCGCCGCCGACAAGAATGACATCGAACTCAGTGCCTTCTGCATGAGTGACGTCAGCATGAGTCACGTTAGAATCTGTGGTGTC
>JBOFUF010000110.1:0-6709 GCA_051652445.1 Shewanella sp. | reverse complement strand
CAACCGTTACCGCACCGCCACTGAAGTGCAAAATGAGTTTGAGTGGACTTATCCTGAAGGCAAAATGCTACGTGAACGCTTTATTGAGCTCATTAAAGACACCGCGCCAGAGGGCAGTGATGAACGTATTAAATACGAGAGTCAAATTGCGGGTCTGGCCAATTACGCAAAAAACTTTACTTCAATGATCGAGTTTTATGGTAAATCCACCATGTTGGCTGACCGTAAAGCGCTCGAAGCTAAGCTTGCGGCGTGGATTGCCAAAGACAGCAGTCGTGAAGCGAAATACGGTAAAACTTTAGCCCAATTAGATGCCTTGATTGCCAAAGATAAAACGCATCAAGAGCGTGACATGATCTTAAGCTACATCGACAGCACGACTATGTTGCCAACGGCGCGCAGCTTGTATCGCCTCGCGAACGAGAAACCGCTGCCAGATATGCAGCGTGAGCCTGGTTACCAAGAGCGTGATATGACACGTCTAAAAGCCAGCATGGAGCGTATCGACCGTCGTTATGCACCAAGCGTTGATAAAGCGGTATTGTTCGACATGCTAAAACGTTACGCCGCACTGCCAGAAGATCAGCGCCTACCCGCATTGGATAAAGCCTTTGGTATCGATAAAAAGTTTAGTGAAGCTAAGCTTTCGAAAACCTTAGATAAAATGTACGCCAAAACTGAGTTAGGTAAAAAAGACGTACGTTTGGCGTGGATGGACAAATCCGTAGCCGATTTTAAAGCCTCTAACGATCCTTTTATTCAATTCGCTGTCGCTATGTATGACGCTGATATAAATGAAGAAAAGAAAGAAAAAGAATTGGCTGGTGAACTAATGAAGGTGCGTCCGCAATATATGGATGCCATTATTGCTTACAACCTAGAGCAAGATAAGCCAGTGTATGCCGATGCTAACTCAAGCCTGCGTGTTACTGTTGGTCATGTGAAAGGCTATTCGCCAAAAGACGGTTTAGTGGCTGTGCCATTCACCCGCCTTGAAGGTATAGTGCAAAAGGACACGGGGGTCGATCCATTCGATGCACCGAAGCAAGAGTTAGCACTGATTAAGCAGAAGCAATATGGTGATTTCTACATGAAATCAATAGATTCTGTACCGGTAAACTTTTTATCAACTTTGGATACTACAGGCGGAAACTCTGGCTCACCGACCTTAAACGGCCGCGCTGAATTAGTGGGACTGTTGTTTGATGGTGTGTACGAAAGCATTATCGGCGGTTGGGCATTTGATAATGAGATTAACCGCTCTATCCATGTTGACAGCCGCTATATGTTGTGGGTAATGAAGTATTTAGATCATGCTGACAATTTATTAGCTGAAATGGAAATCGTTAAATAGTCGCATTGGTGCGACTCTAAAACCAGGAAAAAAAGGCATCAAGATAGCGATAGGCTCAATGGGTTTATCGCTATTTTTTTACATGACGTTTGTTGCAGATAAACCACCGTCATGCAAAGCATTGAGCCATCAATATTTATCAACAGACGCTTTTAAAGGCGTAAAGCGCTGAGCCGGAGGTGTTGCTTTTTCATTATTGAACACCGTTATTCTGCAAGTAAACTGCGTAGCATCCAGGCATTTTTTTCGTGCAGTTGCATGCGCTGGGTGAGCAAATCTGCAGTCGCTTCATCATTAGCTTGATTCACTAACGGATACAAAGCTCAGGCATTGCGGATCACTAATTCTTGATCATTTAATCATTCGCGGATCATGGTTTGAGCTTGATTGATACCGATATTAATCATGGTGTTTCCCTTCCTTATCTTGCTGGGTAAATTAGTCTAATCTTCTGATATTAAATGTAAAACGAGTAAGCTAGATTCTGTAAATCTATAAATTCGATTGAACTCTGGCGCGGTAAATTCAATAATATGTAGACTCGTAAACAGGCTTGAGTTCATCTGCTTTTACCGCGTTGCAGTAACAATGGCATAGTAGAACTGCTATTCTAGCGACATATTGTGAGTCGATACTTTAATGGAATAAAACTGACCTTAATGAATAAATCAGCCTATTTAACCGCCATGAATGTGACCACTTGGCGAGTGCGCGACACTAAGGTGAAACCTTATTTAATTATTTTGGATGAGCAGGGTGAGTTACCTGAGGCTGAGCCGCTTATCGACGCAGTGCTAAAGCTTATCGACATAAAGCGTGAGGAGTGTGATTTTGACTACGAGGCTCATACAGGAAAACAGATTATTTGGGATCTGCGACGTCATAAAGTCAGGCCTCGCACCGCATGGTTAGTGTCTGAGCCGTTAGCCATTTTAGTCGGCAGTTGGCAGGCTAAAAGCGCACTCTGGCAGCAGATTTACCAATGGCGCGACCAGGTTAGCGGGCAATCTCCAAGCAAGTCTTAAGCTCTGCTCGTGAATACATGACTAACGAATATTTTGGAATACCGACGTTGAACACCCCACCAGTAGAGAGTTTATCCACAACACTGTTAGCAACGCAACCGACAGCAAACTTGCCTGTCGAGCTTGTTGCGCTTACGCAGGAAGATGTTCCCCAAATGGCGCAGCTTGAATCTTTAGCCCATAGCCATCCTATGAGCGAAGGGAATCTTGCTGATTGTTTTGGTCACTTGTATCGGGTACTGGGGTTAACGTTGTGTGCTCACTCTGATGCTAATACTGACTCGACTTCAGATTTCTATGGGCTGTTAGGGTTTGCGATAGTGCAGCAGGTTATTGATGAAGCAACCTTATTGGATATTTGCCTATTACCGTGTCACCAAGGTAAAGGTTACGGCCGGTTATTACTTAATGGCGTGATTGCGTCGGCTAAGGCATCGGGGGCAGTGGTGCTAATGCTAGAAGTGCGAGAATCCAATCTTGCCGCTCGCGCTTTATATCAAAAGGCTGGCTTTGTTGAATCGGGGTATCGCAAAGGTTATTACCCGATAGCAGGCGGTAAAGAAGATGCTATCTTAATGGACTTAGCGCTAACATCTGCATGAGTCATGCTTAAGTATTGACGGTATGCAAAAAGCACTGCCCAGCGTAAAGTGAACCGGAACAGTATTAGCCGTGTTGACGTGTTGGGGTTAAAAGTTCTTCACCATGGTAAGATCTTGAAATGAGAAGTGAAGTGTCGTTATTCGACTCAAATAGCGAATGGCTTATATGATAGAAAGCCAGAGTAAATAGAGCCAGAATAGACGAGTCATTCTGGCAGTATTTGGCTAGCATGTCTGCTACCTTAGCATCGTTTATGTAGAATAACGCCATCCTTGACGTTTCCTTGTATAAAAGCCCGCTAAATGGTGGCAAAAATAATCCTGAAACATCAACACGCCTAATCAATCGATGAGACTTTTGCTGTATAGCGTTGAACTTAAAGGCTTGAGTCAGCTTTTAAACATTTGCACTGAATTATCGGCTTCTTCTGCCACATGTTCTTGAGTAATGGGTGGGTTGGCAATGTGGTCGTCTAAGTTGTCACTCAGCATTTCTTTGAATTCACTGCTAAACCATTCTAATGCGCTCTCTTTCTCTGCACCGAGATCCGCTGATTTAATCGCGGCTTCGAAGGCATTAAAACGTGCGGCGGCAAAGCGCAGTGCTGTGCCCACTTTACCGACATCTGCTTCTTGTTGGCTTAGCTGATTGGCTAAGGCAATAAACTGATCGGCAAGTTCGTAAATGGTGGTGGTGCTCGTGTCGGTCATGGCGTTCACTCTAAAAAGTAACAGATTAAAGTTCGATTCTAACTTAATTGGCGTAAGAAGGAATCGTCAGGCATTAACTATTGGGATCTGTGTCGGTAATGACGACGCCTGTGTGAGAGTCATAATTAATCGACAGTTTGTTGTTTGTTCGATAGAAATAAGTGCACTGACCAAGATCGGTATAACTGGCTTTATAGTCCATTTCTGCATAGTCAGTTTCTGCCGCATCTATTTTAAGCGCGAAACACTCGGCTGGGTATGTTGAAATAATACTTACCAAACCGAGGCACAATCTTCCCGAGGCACAATCTTCGATATTATCCAGTGCCAGAGAGGCCTCATTGCCATGGATTTAGTGTTGTGCTGGCCAACCAAAGGCATTGAAATCCATTTGTTCAGATTGTGCCGTACCAAATACAGGCAAATCCTCTTTTGGGCCTGAGCCCATGTTTACCGCCCATACCGAACGTGCCAGATTGATGGCTGATTTAAAGCCTCCGCCTGCCGCTTTCACTGTCACAATGTGAGCATCTTGCAGAAGATTAATCAATTTTGGCAAGGCCACTACGGCAAAAATACCGAGCACTATGATGACCACCACAAGCTCTATTAAAGTGAAACCGGTTTGGTGTCTTTGAATTGATTTATCAGAATGTTAGATCATCATTAGGTATTAGACAGTGCAAGAATGGGCGCACGATAGCAGTTAATTTAAAATGTTTTAAATTGAAAACCTTAACGTAAGCCCCTGCAGGTTTAGTGGATTATTGAGCGACAGATAATGCCTGCAAACTTGCTATACCACCACAGGACTTTTAAGCTAACCCGATTATAGAATTGAGGAAGTAAAATAGTGACTCAGGCGACATGGCAGACATTTATCGATGAACAAAGAGCTTTGCCTTATTTTCAGCAACTAAGCGCATTTGTTGACAATGAACGCAGATCAGGGAAAGAGATTTATCCCCCAGAGGCTGACGTTTTCAATGCTTTTAGTATGACGCCCCTTGAAAAAGTCAGAGTGGTATTGATTGGTCAAGATCCTTATCACGGCCCCGAACAAGCCCAAGGTTTATGTTTTTCGGTTAAGCGCGGGATAAAGCCGCCGCCTTCCTTAGCCAATATGTACAAAGAATTAGCGACGGATATTGATGGCTTTGTTGTGCCATCCCACGGTGATTTATCCGCATGGGCGGAGCAAGGGATGTTAATGCTCAATACGGTGCTGACCGTTGAGCAAGGCAAGGCGCACTCCCATGCCAAAGCCGGCTGGGAAGTCTTTACGACTGCGGTGTTGGAATTATTAAATCGCCAGACTCAGCCGATTATTTTCGTGCTTTGGGGGAGTCATGCCATTAAAAAGGGCCAAATCATAAACGCAGCGCAACATCCAGTGCTTACAGGACCCCATCCTTCACCGTTATCAGCTTATCGCGGTTTTTTTGGTTGTGGGCATTTCTCTCAAGTGAATCAATTATTGCTTGAGCGAGGTGAAGCGCCGATCCTCTGGCAGGTTTGATTTTAGGATTGCGATCAAAGCAATAATAAAGGTCTTACAGAGTAAGACCTTTATTTGGGGCAAAAAAACATTCGCTAGCAATCAGTGGTTTCTGTCGACCGAAATTTTAGCTAGCGTCACTAAGGCGCGTTTATAGTCGCTATCGGGCAGAACAGACAATGCCGCGATGGCTTTCTCTGATTCTTGTATTGCTTTTTGCTGGGTGTAATTTAACGCGCCGCAATGGTGCAGTGCTGCCACAATTTTATCTATGGCCTGTGCACCATCACCTTGCTCAATTGCTTGGCGTATCAGCTGTTTCTCTTCGTCTGTGCCATGGGTGATAGCATAGATGAGTGGCAGGGTAGGCTTACCTTCAGCAAGGTCATCACCAATATTCTTACCTAGCTCGTCACTGTCGGCGGTATAATCAAGTAAATCGTCGGTAAGCTGAAAGGCGGTGCCAAGATACTTACCATAGTTGCCTAAGGCAAGCTCTTGTTCGGGTGTCACCCCTGCTAACACGCCCGCAAGTCGTGTGGCAGCTTCAAATAACTTGGCCGTTTTGCAATAAATGACCCGCATATAGCTTTCTTCAGTGGTGTCAGGGTCATTGCAATTCATCAGTTGTAAGACTTCGCCCTCGGCCAACACGTTAGTCGTATCAGCTAACACTCTGAGCACTTTCATGTTATCAAGCTCGGTCATCATCTGGAATGATCGGGTATAAAGGAAATCCCCGACTAGCACGCTGGCGCTATTACCAAACAGTGCATTAGCGGTTTCTCGTCCGCGGCGTAATGTTGATTCATCAACAACATCATCGTGGAGTAATGAGGCCGTATGGATAAACTCAATAATCGCCGCTAGCTTAAGATGTGCTTCACCTTCGTAGCTCACTGCTCGTGCGGCTAATACCGACAGCAGGGGGCGAAGACGTTTACCACCACCATTAATAATGTAAAAACCTAATTGATTAATCAGGGCGACATCTGACTCAAGCTGTTTATATATCAGCTGATTGACTGCTTGCATATCAGTGTCAGCCAGTTGACGAATAGCGTTTAAATCCATAATAGACTCTGGTTGTGGGGTCATTACGTACCCGGCCCCTATTTAGGCTCGTTATAATGAAATGAATTTTACCTAAAATTCTGACATTTGACAGCAATAGCTCAACTAATGTGAGAGTTTAAGCGGTCTTTTTTTATTCTTTCCTAATTAGGGCTTGTCAGTATTGAATTCTTCGCGTAAACTCCGCGCCCATTGTCAATAAAGTTTTTGTAGCACCCTGCCTCATCCAAGAATGAGCCCGCGTGTTAGGAATTGGAGTGAAATAGCTATGTACGCTGTTTTTCAAAGTGGTGGTAAACAACACCGTGTAGCTGAAGGCCACACAGTACGTTTAGAGAAATTAGAAGTTGCAACTGGCGAAACTATCGAGTTTGATCAAGTTCTTTTGATCGCTGATGGTGAAACAGTGCACGTTGGTGCTCCTTTAGTAGCTGGCGGTAAAGTC
>JBOFUF010000109.1:0-3213 GCA_051652445.1 Shewanella sp. | reverse complement strand
CCATTCGCGGGTAAACTGCTGTCTTTGACCGTTAGCGTGGGTGATAAGGTTTCTCAAGGTAGCCTGATTGCCACGATTGAGACGACTTCTGTTGCAACCGCCAGTGCTCCAGCACCTGTTGCACAAGCGGCAGCGCCTGCTCCAGTGAGCGCCGCGCCCGTTGCAACTCAAGCACCAGCTCAAGCACCCGTTCAAGCCCCTGCAAGTCGTCCGCCAGTGCCACATCACCCCAGCGCAGGTACGCCTGTGTCTACCGGTACGGTACATGCCTCTCCTGCAGTGCGTCGTTTAGCCCGTGAATTTGGTGTCGATTTGACTCAAGTCATCGGTTCTGGCCGTAAAGCTCGCATCATGAAAGAAGACGTGCAGGCGTATGTGAAATACGAACTGTCTCGTCCTAAAGCAACCGCGGCAACGTCAGTGGGATCAGGCTCTGGTAACGGTGGTGGTCTGCAAGTGATTGCCGCACCTAAAGTGGATTTCAGTAAGTTTGGTGAAGTGGAAGAGATTCCATTAAGCCGTATCCAGAAGATTTCGGGCCCTAACTTACATCGCAACTGGGTGACTATCCCTCACGTGACTCAGTTCGATGAAGCTGATATCACTGAAATGGAAGAGTTCCGTAAGCAGCAGAACGATGTCGCGGCGAAGAAAAAAGCCGATTACAAGATCACGCCTTTAGTGTTTATGCTAAAAGCGGTGGCGAAAACCTTGCAACAGTTCCCTGTGTTTAACTCGAGCTTAAGTTCTGATGGTGAATCACTGATCCAGAAGAAGTATTTCCATATTGGTGTGGCGGTTGATACGCCAAATGGCTTGGTTGTGCCAGTGGTACGTGACGTGGATAAGAAAGGCGTTATCGAGTTATCTCGCGAACTGGCGGATATTTCTATCCGTGCCCGTGATGGCAAACTCAAATCTGCTGATATGCAAGGCAGCTGTTTCACCATTTCAAGTTTAGGGGGCATTGGCGGCACCGCGTTTACGCCTATCGTTAACTACCCTGACGTGGCGATTTTAGGTGTGTCTAAATCTGAAATTAAGCCAAAGTGGAATGGTAAAGAGTTCGAGCCTAAATTGATGTTGCCACTGTCGTTGTCATACGATCATCGTGTGATCGACGGCGCGATGGCGGCACGCTTTAGTGTGACGCTGTCAGGCATTCTGTCCGATATTCGGACTTTGGTTCTGTAAGCAAATAAGGCTGCTCCTCTGGAGTGGCCTTTTGTTTATTGTGATCAGTATCAAACACAGGTTAAAATGCGCCCACCTTACGCGTTGACGCATCTTTGGTTGGCAGGAGCGTTCCTCCAACGGATTGAATAAGAATTAGAGGAAAACATGAGTAACGAAATCAAAACTCAGGTCGTGGTATTAGGTGCTGGTCCTGCAGGGTATTCTGCGGCTTTTCGTGCTGCTGACTTAGGCTTGGAAACCATCATAGTTGAACGTTTTAGCACTTTAGGTGGCGTGTGTCTTAACGTGGGTTGTATCCCATCTAAAGCCTTACTCCACGTTGCTAAAGTTATCGAAGAAGTCAAAGCGGTTGCCGCTCACGGTGTGGTCTTCGGTGAGCCCACTATTGATTTAGATAAGTTACGTGGCTTTAAAGAAAAAGTGATCAGCCAATTGACTGGCGGCTTGGGCGGCATGTCCAAGATGCGTAAAGTGAACGTGGTTAATGGTTTCGGTAAATTCACCGGCCCTAATACGCTAGAAGTGACCGCACAAGACGGCACCGTCACTAACGTGACGTTCGAGCAAGCTATTATCGCCGCGGGTTCTCGCCCAATCAAGCTGCCCTTCATTCCGCACGAAGACCCACGCATTTGGGATTCGACTGACGCATTAGAACTGAAAGAAGTTCCAGGCAAGTTGTTAGTGATGGGCGGCGGTATTATCGGCCTAGAAATGGGCACTGTGTACGCTTCTTTAGGTAGCCAAATCGACGTGGTTGAAATGTTCGACCAAGTGATCCCCGCGGCAGATAAAGACGTGGTGCGCGTATTCACTAAGCAAATCAAGAAGAAATTTAACCTGATCCTAGAAACAAAAGTCACCGCAGTAGAAGCGCGTGAAGACGGTATTTATGTTTCTATGGAAGGTAAGAGCGCGCCAGCAGAAGCGGTACGTTACGATGCAGTCTTAGTGGCCATCGGCCGTACGCCTAATGGCAAGCTGATCGACGCTGATAAAGCCGGCGTTAAGATTGATGAGCGTGGCTTCATCAACGTAGACAAGCAATTACGGACTAACGTACCGCACATCTATGCAATAGGTGACATCGTGGGTCAACCTATGTTGGCTCACAAAGGCGTGCACGAAGGCCACGTCGCGGCTGAAGTTATCGCTGGCATGAAGCACTACTTCGATCCCAAAGTCATCCCATCTATTGCTTATACTAACCCTGAAGTGGCTTGGGTGGGTCTGACTGAGAAAGAAGCCAAAGAGCAAGGCATTGCTTACGAAACCGCAACGTTTCCATGGGCTGCCAGCGGTCGCGCGATTGCATCAGATTGCTCAGAGGGTATGACCAAGCTGATTTTTGACAAAGACACTCACCGCGTCATCGGTGGTGCTATTGTCGGGGTTAACGGCGGTGAGCTGTTAGGTGAAATCGGTTTAGCGATTGAAATGGGTTGTGATGCTGAAGATTTAGCCTTAACTATTCACGCTCATCCGACACTGCACGAATCAGTGGGTTTAGCGGCTGAAATGTACGAAGGTTCGATTACCGATTTGCCAAATCCCAAGGCAAAGAAAAAGTAATTTAGCCGTCGATTAAAAAAGCGCTCATTTGAGCGCTTTTTTATTGCCTGCATTTTTTGTGACTTTTATGTAAACAAGCGGATGAATAGATAGAGTTGAACTGCTAGAGTAAGACTACCGTTTACAGTCATTCGTCATATGCAAACAAAAATTATTAGTTTCATTTTGACATGCCTCATTCTTTCACTCGCTAGCTTCCATTCTGCTTGGGCGCAAGGCTTTGTGCAGCGTGTTTTTACCGATAGAGATGGTTTAGTGGTCAGCAGTATCCAAGGGTTAACCCTAGATGATTATGGCTTTGTATGGGCGGCGACGGAGCAAGGCTTGTATCGGGTTAGCAATTTTAAGGTGCGGCGCATTGATAAAATTGGCACTGAATCCCGTCTCGAAGATGACTCTGTGAAGACTGTGGTCAATATTGACCGTGATCAGGTGTTGGTCAGT
>JBOFUF010000108.1:0-3189 GCA_051652445.1 Shewanella sp. | reverse complement strand
GCTCACCGTAAGGTGGGTTAGTGATCAAATAGCCACTTTCTGCAGGCGGCGTTATCGTCAACGCATCGGCGACGGTAAACTCGATTAACTCCAGTACACCGGCATTTTCGGCATTACGTTTGGCTAATTCGACTAAGCGCGAATCGATATCTGAACCGTAGAATTTAATCTCGCAACGCTTTACACCTAATGAGGCACGCGCTTTTGCTTCTTCAACGATGGCTTGCCACACAGCTTTATCATGGCGACGCCAATGTTCAAAACCAAAACGGCTACGCTGTAAGCCTGGTGCAATATCGGCTGCCATTAACGCCGCTTCAATCAGCACAGTACCGCTACCACAGAAAGGATCGAGCAAGGTCGAAGGCGCCGCTTGCCAGCCACTGCGTACGAGCATGTTGGCGGCTAAGTTTTCCTTCAATGGCGCTTCACCTGTGGTCGAACGATAGCCACGTTGATGCAATGATGGACCCGAAAAGTTCATCGAAATCGTAATCACGCCATTACGAAAATGGGCATCGACTTTAAAGTCAGCATCAACGCGCGACACGTTCGGGCGCTCAACGTCATCATCACGGAAACGATCAACAACCGCATCTTTAATCTTAAGGGCGCCGAACTGGGTATTATTGATAAAACCACCGGTACCATGAAAATCGATACTAAACGTGCTTTTATTGGAAAAATGCGCCGGCCAATCGACACAATAAGCGGCATTATAGAGTTGCTCTGCCGACTCGCAGCTGCCTTTATAGATAACTAACACGATACGGCTGGCTAAGCGTGTCCATAAAGTAATGCGATACGCTAAAGCTAAGGGGGCAGTGAAATACACACCAGCAACACTCTCTTTTACTTCAGTCGCACCAAATTCTGTCAGCTCTTGGGCTAAGCTATATTCAAAGCCCTTAGGGGCGGCGGCAAAAAAATTAAGCATGGGATAATTAGTACGCAGTCAAAATCAAAGTGACATTATACCTGCTCGGATACATAAAAGATAAACAGTTATTAGTCGAAACCCCATTTAGTCTCAGCCTCGACCTAAGATAATCGACGAAAAATCCCTAACTTATGTTTAAATCGTACGAAAGCCCCCCACTCCGCTTTATATTTAAGCGTTCACCACCTTTTTCGGTCTTCGTCCTTGCAATGCCAAGGCGCTGCCGTTATAGTCTGCCCCGCTTTGAAGACGGACGCGGGATGGAGCAGCATGGTAGCTCGTCGGGCTCATAACCCGAAGGTCGTAGGTTCAAATCCTGCTCCCGCAACCATTTAAAAGCAAAGTAGTAAAGTAATACAGATAGATATCGGACGCGGGATGGAGCAGCATGGTAGCTCGTCGGGCTCATAACCCGAAGGTCGTCGGTTCAAATCCGGCTCCCGCAACCACTTTCTATATGTGTTTATAAAGAGAAACAGCTTATCGGGCTCAACTCATTATAAACAACAAGCGAAGGTCGTCGCTGATTTAACATTAGCAATCCGGCTCTCGCAACCAATTCTTAGATGACAGAATCAAAACAGTTATTAACAGCAACAATCGGACGCGGGATGGAGCAGCATGGTAGCTCGTCGGGCTCATAACCCGAAGGTCGTCGGTTCAAATCCGGCTCCCGCAACCAATTTAAAGCACTGGTTTATAAATAGAAACAGCTTGTCGGGCTCAACTCTTTATAAACAACTGGCGAAGGTCGTAGGTTCAAACCCTGCTCCCGCAACCAATTCTCTTTATGAAAGAGAAAACAACCAGCATAAGCTGGTTTTTTTGTATCTGACATTTATGCCGCCTCCTCCCTTCATCCTCCCTAGCTCAGCACACTAACTTATCGAAAGCCCACGCCCTGCAAGCGAACCAGTAAACGCCGTAAGCCTATCAGTTCACATAGCCTCAACTCACATAGCCTCAACTCGCATAGTCCCAGCACATTCAGCCAAACGATTGAAAAATTGGGCAAATAAAAACCCGCTCAAGATAGGTTCTTGGCGGGTTTATGAGATATCGCGACAATTGAGTCGAGCCGAACAGTCCAGCACTTAAATTAAGCTGACATAATCAACAGCATGATACTAACCAAACTGAGTCACTGTGTTCTGTCAAAGCGGTAAGCGGCCATTGAATGATAAGGCCAATGTCGTGCTATCCACGTATTCCAACTCGCCACCCACAGGTACGCCGTGGGCGATGCGACTTATCATCACTTTGTGCCGTCTGGCCATATCGGCAATAAAATGCGCTGTAGCCTCGCCTTCTACCGTTGGATTGGTCGCTAAAATCAGCTCGGTGACATCACCCGATGCCAAATGGCGCTCGAGTAACGCTAAGCCTAACTCTTCAGGCCCTACACCATCAAGGGGCGATAAATGGCCTAAAAGCACAAAGTAGCGACCAGTGAAATGTCCACCCGCTTCAATGGCTAACACATCAGCTGGCGTTTCTACCACACAAATAGTAGAGGACGTTCCGCGCTTATGACTAGCACAAATCGAACAGAGAGCTTCTTCAGTGTAAGTTCGGCAAGACTGACAATGCCCGACGTCACTCATCGCACAGGACAGTGCATTGGCTAATTTAAGCCCTGCTTTTCTGTCGCGCTCGAGTAACTGAAATGCCATACGTTGCGCCGATTTAGGCCCAACCCCAGGTAAACAACGCAGGGACTGAATTAACTCATCTAACAGTGGACTAAATTTCATCGGCTATCTCAATTAAAACGGCATTTTCATGCCTGGTGGTAATTGCATGCCACCAGTGACTTCAGCCATTTTAGTTTTTTGATTTTCTTCAATTCGACGAGCAGCGTCATTACAAGCCGCGGCAATCAAATCTTCCAGCATTTCTTTATCATCTTCCATCAAGCTTGGGTCGATGTCGACTTTACGCACTGTGTGCGCGCCTGTCATGGTCACTTTCACTAAACCGGCACCTGATTCACCCACCATTTCCATACGGGCAATGTCTTCCTGCACTTTGGCCATTTTTTCTTGCATCATTTGGGCCTGTTTCATCAAATTGCCCATACCGCCTTTTCCAAACATAGTCATTTCTCTTCTATTAGGGTTAGTCGCAAGCATTAACGCGGCTAATCTTACTTAAATAAATGGGATTGGCAATCAATGCCGTTATCTTGTTAATAAACTTATGATCTCGATGCCGAGTTTCTCAGCTGCATTACTATAAATATGCACTTC
>JBOFUF010000107.1:0-6806 GCA_051652445.1 Shewanella sp. | reverse complement strand
CGAACAGCACCTCAGTGCGCATGCAATCCTGCACCACTGAGGTCATATCACAGTGATAGCTACTTTTGATCATCACGGCCAGACAATCCTGTTGAGATAAAAAACCCACCAAATCGCCTGTGTCATCAACCACTGCGGCGCCCATTTTATTATGATCTAACAACTTTTCGACCGCAGTCGCGAGCGACATATTCGCCCGCAGTAACACAGGGTGGCGATCCATATGGTCACGAATTTTAATTAAGTCCATCGTCTTATCCCTCAAATTAACCCGACATTTTTAGTCTAGTCAAAATATCGGCAAGAACATACGATTTATATCGATTAAGCTTATCTATTAACGTATCAAGGTGTTATGTAACATAAAAAGTAGAGCCGACAGAATTACACTATAGATTTTATAGTCTCAATAGATGGCTAATCTTGTTTTCATTCTTTACATTTCTTTAAAAATTAAAGCACGTTGTAACTGTTTCAACGTGTAATTTCAATCATCTCCTTGCCTGTTGGTTTTATTCTGGCGACAATGATGCCATATCATCGCGTCTATTAAAGTGAAACTATTTTTGCACATTACCTCACATTACTTTCGTCTTTGCTTATTTCTGAGCCTGATGTCAATCACATCAGTCGCGACGGCAGATAGATTTATCAAATTATCGGTGACGGGAGTGAATGAAGCACTGCAAAGCAACATCCTTGCTCACTTAGGCGCCTTACCTGAATCTGAGGTACAGCGCCGGGCGTTTTTGTTTAATGTCGATGACAATGTGAATACTGCCTTAGAGTCCATGGGCTACTATCATGGTGATGTCGACGCCAAGCTGATTGAACATGATAAAGGTCCTTGGGAACTTAAACTCGACATTGCCTCTGGCAAGCCAACACGAGTTCAATGGGTAGATATCATTTTTAGTGGTGAAATGCTTAATGACCGCGCCTTCAATCAGTGGCTCGCAAAGGTTAACATTAAACCCGGTGATGTGTTAAACCACGGAATTTATAGTGATATAAAATCGCAACTGGTCACCTTAGCCTTGGCCAGAGGTTATTTTGATGGTGACTTTACTGAATCAAAAATTAAGGTAAATCGTGATATCAATACCGCACAAATCAGTTTGCATTTTAATTCAGGTAAACGTTATAAATTTGGCCAAGTCAGCTTCGATGGCCATAGCTTAGAACCCGACATTTTAGACCATCTGATCCCTTTTAAAGAAGGCGCGTCCTATTCGACTCGCCGGGTCGGAGCGCTAAATCGGCAGTTACTCGACACGGGCTATTTCGCTAATATTAAAGTGATCCCACAAATCGACACTGTTGAAGACAGTCATATCCCTGTGCTAGTCGAATTAACACCCAAGGCAAGCCATGCGATTGAACTGGGTTTTGGTGGTGACATAGGCAAAACCGATAAAGCCTTCGATCCCAGAGTGCGGGTGACTTGGCGGACACCACAAATCAACAAATACGGCCACTCACAAGAGACCAGCCTCGAATGGTCGCCAGATAGACCCAAACTATTAACCACTTATACGATTCCCTTGACGCATCCTTTAGATGACCAATTAAAAATTCGTGTTGGTTTACTGCGGGACAAATACGGTGTAACCCAAGAATACGATGCCGAGAATCGTGATTTTAATAACACTGGCCAACTTGAATCTACTAAATATCTTATCGGGTTGTTACGTCAACAAAGACTAGAAAATCAATGGCTGATGAGTTACTCCCTTGAGGCCATTCGCGAAGAATATACCCAATCTGACGTGGATTATATGCCGTCATTTTATCTGGCAGGGATTAACTTTTCTAAAACAATTCGGGGTGATAACTCACTGGATCCTAAATCAGGCTTTAGGCAAATTTACAGCCTTGATTATGCCGACCCTTATCTAGGCTCAGAAACTCGCTTGGCTCGCCTGCAGGCAAAATTTAAATGGATTGACACTTTCTTCGACAATCACAGAATCGTCGCTCGTATTGATTTAGCCGCCAACTTAGCTAACGAGAATGATCTTGCCTCTATCCCCCCATCACTACGCTATTTTGCTGGTGGCGATCAGACTGTGCGCGGTTATGGTTATCAAGAACTCGGCCCCTATTTAGACTATGTTGCTGACGATGGAAAAATCAATCGCGAGGTCATAGGTGGCCGCTATTTAATGGTCGGAAGTGTAGAGTATCAATACTATGTGACCCCCACTTGGCGCGTAGGTACATTTATTGATGCGGGTAATGCCTTTGACAATAATCAATTTGAGCCTGTCGTCGCTGTCGGCGGCGGTATTCACTGGATCTCCCCTATTGGTCCAATCAAATTAGATTTAGGCGTTGGATTGAAAGAAACCGACACCATTGAACGATCATGGCGTATTCACCTGACCATGGGAACAGACCTATGAGCCCGCTAACAGAAGCGAATAAGCCAGCTGACCAAGATGTGGCTGCCAATCAGAGCACTGAAGCGGTCACCCAATCGCTGTCATTCATTCAAAAGCTATGGCGACAATTTAAACTTTGGACTCGGATTATTATCTATGCACCGTTAAGTCTATTAGTTTTGATCGCTTTATTGCTCGGCACTGAATTTGGCTCCCGCATGACCGTGAGTTTAGCCGATCAATTTGTGCCCGATCTTGAGCTCACTTATACCTCAGGTTCCATTAACAAAGATTTAGTCCTATCCCATGCGGCTTGGTCGATGGCTGGAATAAACGTTCAGCTTGAGGATCTGCATTTATTGTGGCAACCCACATGTTTTTTACAAAAACGTTTGTGTGTCAGTCGGTTATCTGCGGCAAAAGTTGATGTCATTATTGATACCCTAGCGCTTTCTGCAGACTCAAACGCAGCACCCGTCGCGCCACTTGATGAACAACCCAGCGAGTTCCTATTACCCTTTGATATTGTTTTAGACTCCGCTGAACTCAACGGCGTTAATATCCAAGTGGATGATATGCAATTTACCGCTAAGCATCTTAATGCAGAAGCACAATGGTTTGCCGAAGGTTTGTCGGTAAAACAGCTATCCAGCGAAGGATTATTCGTACTGATCCCCACATCAATCGAGGTCGCACAAACAAACCTTGCAGACCTCAACACCCCCAATACTCCGGCGAATACGTCTACGCCATCGGTCAGTCCATCGACAACGACAGCGGATGAGGCTGAATGGGCTTTAGCACAATTACCGCCAGTATTTATGCCTTTCCCTGTGACGGTCAATCAGCTAACGCTTGACAACACCACAGTGCAAATCGGCAATCGTAACGATGTTTTTAGCCATGCCGAGCTGCAAGGCAGTTTCCGTGAATACCAATTAACTTTAGATCATCTCGCCATTAGCCACACCGATGGCAGCGCCGATATCACCGGCAGCCTAACGCTTGATAAGGATTACCCACTCAATGTAGAGGCAAATCTCACCCTTAACCAATTAGCTGAATTGCCCGATCTCACTCAGCAAACATTCGCGTTAACGCTGAGCCAAAGCTTAGGACAACTTCAGGTGAACGCTGTCGCTAAGGGCGATGCCGACTTTAAGCTAGATGGCCAAATAACACTGCAAGACCCTAACCTGCCCTACAAGGTGAAACTTGAACAAACCCGCCTGCAGTGGCCACTGAAGAACCCTCAATACTCGGTAAGCGCTGCCACACTCGCAAGCCAAGGCGATCTCAATCAACAAAACGCGAGTCTTAGTGGCCAACTCAGCACACCCTTTCACAAAGTGCTCGACATAAACACTGACATCCACCATCAAGAGACTAAGTTAACCGTTAATAACCTTGATGCTACTGGGCCTATCGGTCAAGTCAAACTCACGGGGGAACTCGATTATCAACAAGCGTTGAGTTGGAACGCCCATCTCTGGCTCAATGACATCAAACTTCAGGAAATACAGTTACCACCGACGGATAAAACACAAAGTGCAACTGGTCTGCCACCCAGTTTGATTTCAGGCGCATTACACACTAAAGGCTCATTTACAGACCCTCGTTGGCAAGTCTCACTGAGCGACACCGAACTCACGGGGACTTTGCAAGGTTATCCCTTCGATATTACAGGGGATTTCAGTGTGAATGATTCCCTGCATATCAGTGCTAAGGGGCTCAATGCCAAAGTATTGGGCTCGACTCTGGTACTCAAAGGCGAAGCCAATGCTAAGTGGGATCTTCAAGGTGAATTACAAGTGCCCGACTTTAGCCTGTGGTTACCTAAGGCCAGCGGCCAACTACAGGCGCAGATCAATGTCACCGGTGACGAAAAGCACCCTCAAGTCGAACTCACGGCACAGCTGGCAGAACTCTTCTATCAAAACATTAAACTGCAGGAGTCAAATTTAACGGCCTATTACAAGCCGCTAGATCAACATGAGTTTGCTATCTCGCTAAAATCAAAAACCTTACAGATTGCAGAACAAAATTTAGAGACAGTGACACTCGAGGCGAAAGGCACCATTAACGCTCAAAAACTCACCCTCAACGCCACGGGCGATCTTGGGCTCGATGCAGCGCTGAGCAGCCAATACGATGTGAAGAAGTCACGACTAAAGCTCGATGTTGATCGTTTAAATCTCAACACGCCCATAGGCCTATGGCAGCTCGATAACACCATTAATCTGGCTTGGGACCCAATCAAACATCAAGGTAGCATCACACCGTTTTGCCTCATGAATCCCAATAGCCGCATCTGTCTAAACAGTAATACACCCATAGGTACAAAAGGCAGTGCACAATTGAGCTACTCTGGCAATCCGGGGAAATTACTCGACCCTTTATTACCAACCAATATGCGCTGGGACGGCCCAGCATCACTATTAGCCAATGTTGCTTGGGCTGCAGGCCGTAAACCAACTGCCGATGTGGATGTTAATTTTTCCCCCGGCAGCATTATGCTCAAACGGGATAAAAATCGTGAAGTCACCCTTGATTACCAACGCCTGTCATTAAACGCGACCTTAGATGCAAAACGGCTGGCGACGGTTTTAGATTTTGAAGCAGAAGGCGTGGCCAGTTTGCAGAGTGACATTAACGTTAATGTCACACCCGATCGTAGCCTCTCAGGTTATGCCAATATCAAGCAAATTAACTTGCAACCCCTTGGAGAGTTTTTTCCCCAATTAAATACGGTGCAAGGCTTACTGACGAGTCAACTTAACTTTACCGGCAGTTTAAATACACCCGATTTATCCGGCAGTATAGCCTTAACGGAGGGCGCCTTAGCACTGACGGCAAATCCAACCTTAATCGACAAAATGGATATGTCGATGGCCTTTACGGGCCAACAAGCGCAACTCAAGGGTCGCTGGATGATGGGTACTGGTTTAGGCCGAGTCAATGGTCAACTGCAATGGCCTCAAGGTCAATTTAGCGGTGAGATAGCCCTCGAAGGCGATAAACTCGCAGTGATCCAACCGCAGCTGGCTATTCTGGATGTGTCACCCGATATACATTTAACCTTCAATCGTCAGCAGCTCACAGTGAAAGGAAAAATAGCGGTGCCTTCTGGCAATATCAAAATTGTGCCCTTGGCTGAAGGCGGTATCGCCACCTCTGAAGATGTTATATTTGATGATTCAATTGCCGCTACTGAACCTAAAACCAGCCCGTATGCTGTCGTAGCCGATCTGAATATCAGTGTGGGGAACGAACTCATCATTGACGGTATGGGGCTCAAAGGCAAGCTTCAAGGTACCTTAAAACTGCAACAACAAGCTTTCCGCCCCCCTTTGCTATTCGGTAATATTAAAGTCAATCAGGGCAGTTATAAGTTTATGGGACAGACCTTAAAGATCCGTACTGGCGAAGTACAATTTGTGGGTCCTACTTCAGTACCTAATCTAAATATTGAAGCAATACGCCATATTAAGAGTGAAGACTTAGTGGCAGGTGTCCGTATCACGGGCACGCCAGCCCGGCCTGTAGTGGCTTTGTTTTCTAATCCGGCAAAAGAACAAGCCGAGATCTTGTCTTATATTATCAAAGGCAGTGGTTTTAACAGCGCCAACAATGAGCAAAATAACTCACTGATGATGGGAGCCGCACTCGGTTTAAGCTCACAGGTTGGCGGCGGCAGCGCGATTAACACCCTAGGTAATACTGCAACGGGATTAATTGAAGAGTTTGGTTTCTCGAATGTGCAACTCGATACTAACGATGAGGGGCGTGTCGCGATCAGTGGTTTTATTGGCGAGAACTTAATGGTGAAATACGGAGTGGGCGTGTTTAACCCCGGCTATGAAATGACCGTCAGGTATTATTTGCTCTCCCAACTCTATCTAGAAACTGTCTCGGGCACGTTAGGCCAATCACTTGATCTCTATTATAATTTCAATATCAAGTGACAATAACCTGTTCATTCTGCAGGGTAAAACGCTTTAGACAAACGAACGCTGAAAACATAGTGAGGCGCTGGCATCCACCTTACTCGATTGAGTCGTCTGCCCACCGTCTTGTGTAATGCGACATCGTTTCGAGCTAATCTCAGGAAACGTATTGAGACACGTTCTGCCTGTTAATGATTCAGTACCACAAAAATCAGTCACAAAAAAAGCGCCATCAGGCGCTTTTTTGCTACCGCTACGACAATTAAGCGTAAACGAAGTCAACATGCTCAATGATTGGTTTGAACACGTGGCGTTGCATAGCTTGTGTACGAACACTCACTTCTTTACCATCAACAACGATAGTCAGAGTCGACGTGTAGAAATCAGCATTAGCTTGAATGTGAATGATATCTTTGTGTTCAAAAACAATTGAAACAGGCTCTTTGCCTTGGCCAGAAATAACAGCAGGTACTTT
>JBOFUF010000106.1:0-4022 GCA_051652445.1 Shewanella sp. | reverse complement strand
ACGAAGGCGAACATGGTGGCTTTAAAGAAGTGATCATGAAGGTCAGCGGTGAAGGCGTATACGGCAAACTTAAGTTTGAATCCGGCGGCCACCGTGTACAGCGTGTGCCAGAAACCGAATCCCAAGGACGTGTGCATACTTCAGCGGTTACTGTTGTGGTACTTCACGAAGTGCCTGAAGCCGAAGCGATTTCAATCAATCCAGCCGATCTGAAAGTCGATACTTATCGTTCATCGGGTGCGGGTGGTCAGCACGTCAACAAAACTGACTCAGCGATTCGAATCACCCATATTCCAACGGGGATCGTGGTGGAATGCCAAGATCAACGTTCGCAACACAAAAACCGTGCCCAAGCCATGAGCGTACTGGCCGCACGTATTCAAGCCGTTGAAGACGAAAAACGCCGTAGCGCCGAAGAATCGACCCGTCGTAGTTTGGTTGCCAGTGGCGACCGCTCCGAACGTGTGCGTACTTATAATTTCCCACAGGGCCGCGTGAGCGAACACCGCATCAATTTGACTTTATATCGCTTGAACGAAGTGATGGAAGGCGATCTTGATACTATTTTATTGCCTCTGATGCAAGAGCATCAAGCCGATCAGTTAGCCGCACTGGCTGACGAGCAGGGGTAATTTTGTCAGATCAATCTAGCATAGCCCAAGCCCAGCAATGGGCTTATGTGCAGTTAGCATCAACCTCTGAATCTGCGCATGTGGATACAGAGGTTTTGTTGTTATATTGCCTCAATAAAAGCCGCAGTTATTTATATACTTGGCCAGAGAAATCCCTAACGGTTGAGCAGTGGAAACGCTTCCAACAAATGGTACAGAAACGCCAAAAGGGCGTACCTGTGGCGCATATTGTTGGTGAGCGTGAATTTTGGTCGTTGCCTTTTATCGTCAACGACAGCACCTTGATCCCGCGTCCCGATACCGAAATTCTGGTCGAAACCGCATTAAACATGCCGCTTTCTACCTATGCTAAAGTGCTCGATTTAGGCACTGGTACCGGAGCTATTGCACTGGCGTTGGCGTCTGAGCGTGAGTCATGGCAAATCACCGCGGTCGATAAAGTCGACGATGCCGTGGCTTTGGCTATCGCGAACCGCGAGAACTTAAAGCTGCCACAGGTCGACATTCTCCAGAGTGACTGGTTCAGTGCTGTGAAGTCGCGGGACTTTGATTTAATCGTCTCAAATCCGCCCTATATTGATGAAGCCGATGAGCATTTACACCAAGGTGACGTGCGTTTCGAGCCCCAAAGCGCGTTAACCGCTGCCGAGGAAGGCTTTGCCGATCTTTACTATATCGCCAATGCCGCCCGAGATTACTTAAAGCCTAACGGTTATATCTTGCTCGAACATGGTTTTGAACAGGCGGTAAAACTCAGAGCCAAGCTGATTGAGCTCGGTTATGAGAATGTCGCTACTGTGCGCGATTTTGGCAGTAATGATAGATGCACTATGGGAAAATGGGCGGAGTAGTTCGCCCTTGTTTCTAGCAAGTGGAATTGAGCTGCAAATGATTAACCACTGTTATTTCAGTATCCTGTTATAAACTCATCCTTGAGGGCTGATCGGCGGTATTCTGCCGTGGATCATCACTTCCATGTCCGTGCTGCATCCTCTTGTCCCTACGCATTCGTTTAAGCTGTTTTTAGCTTTACCTTCAGCCATTCGAGCGTTAGCAACGCTATATTTAATAAAGACGGCTTCTCTTGAGTTGACTTTTCAAATGCTTGATTCGCTTGTTCGGTTAACCCATCATGACTAAGAGTTCGGCCTTGGTTCTCTGCCATTTTTTGAGTCAAACGTTTCGTCTCTTCGTCTACACAAAATGTCATTCAGGTATCCATAATGAGCCGATAGTGTATACAAATGTTGGCGTTGTTATTGAAACGGCTCCAATGGGAGCATTAATTTGCGGCGTTTTGGCGCGCAGCAATCCGATGAAATATTATCCACCCTGTGTCATTTTTTGATGGGTATGGAAGATGGGCTGGGGTTGAGGTTGGCAAATGTCACCGATGAGCAAGCAGCGCAACTATCGCAATGGCATTTTGATCCTATTTGTTTTCACTCGGCTAGAATTTTACCTGACGAGGCCTTAGCCAAGGTTTGACTTATTCTCAGCCTAAAACCTTGCAGCCGCTCAGCATGTTAGGCATTGGTATGCCGCCAAGGATTAGGGTAAACTAGCGCCTTTGTCACTGGCCATAAGTATCGTAATGGAAACTTTTTACAGTCTATATCCTGCGGTTAAACATCTGCATTTTACTTTTATCGCGTTAAGCGTGCTGCTGCTAACCGTACGCTTTGTCCTGCATCTGCGCCAATCGGCTTTGATGGAGAGGAAGCTGTTCAAAATTGCGCCCCATGTTATCGACACTTTTCTATTACTGTCGGGTTTAATGTTGTGCTTTATGATCAAGCAATATCCCTTTGTGGATCCTTGGATGACCGAAAAAATCGGTGGCGTCGTTGCTTACATTGTCCTGGGCGCCATTGCCATCAAGGCGAACCGAAACAAATTGTTCAAAGTATTTGCCTTTCTCGGTGCAATTGGTTGGTTGGTCTATGCCGCCAAATTGGCGCATTTTAAACAAGCGGTATTATTGGGTTAATGGGTAATTACACTCTGCAAGATAGCATTTCATTGCCCGAGTCGGCATTGGATGTGGGTGCGCACCTTGGATTTTCTAAACTTGAAGCGGCTAAATTGGCTTGGTTTGAAATGTCCGGAGCCGTATTAAGTCATTATTTGGTGGATCAACAGCAGCGCTTTAATGCGCTATTGCATTGGTTTTACAATGATTTAGGCTTTTGTGTGCGTGAGAATTACTTCAGTACTGAGGCGGCGGATTTAGGCACTTGCTTAATTAGTCGTCAAGGTAATAGCACAACGTTAGCAACTGTGCTGATGTTGCTAGCGAAGCAGTTAGATCTTGAGCTCGAGCCGATTTTATTGCCTGGAAATACGGTGCTGCGATGTAAGATTGCCGGTGAAGTGAGTTATTTAGATCCGCTCACGGGCAAGGAGCTCACTCGTCATCAATTGCACGTGCTCGTGCGCGGTGAGTTAGGTAATGCCGCTGAGCTTAAGGCGAGTTATTTAAAGCCTGCAACGCTGAAAAAACTGCTGACGCGTATGCTGCATGAGCTCAAAGCGGGTTGCATAGTGTCGCATCAATTTGAGGCGGCGATGGAATGCTGTAGTCTCTTGTTGCAATGGCATGTTGACGATGTGCATTTGAATCGGGAGCGGGCGTTTATTGCGCAGCAGCTAGGTTGTATTAATGTGGCCGCTGCCGATCTGCAGCATTTTGTTGATAACAGTCCTCACGATCCGGTAATCGAAATCGTGAAGATGCAACTCAAAGAACTAAACGAGCACGCTGAGGTTTATCATTAAAGTAGAGCCTTTCGGGGCTCTTCTTATTTGTTGAAGGTTTATTAACGCACTCAAGCAGCAAAAACCACAATTCAGATATTAACACTGGGCAGATGGAATGTTGACCCAAGGACTTAAAACTTAAGTCTCTAATAAAAATAAAAAATGTATTAACAGGGAGATAATTAGCATGATAAGCACGGCTTTAGTGACGAACGATGCCACAACGTTAGGGATACTCGCGACGATTCTCGGTTTTGTATTTTATACCAGTAGCAGTAGTCATCCGTTTTGGCAGAAGTTTTATCGTTTTATTCCAGCCCTTTTATTGTGCTATTTCTTACCCTCGTTATTGAATACCTTTGGGGTGATCGACGGTCATAACTCACAACTGTATTTTGTGGCGTCGCGTTATTTGCTGCCAGCTTGTTTAGTGCTATTGATTTTAAGTGTTGATTTAAAAGCTATTTTAGGTCTTGGACCGAAAGCGTTGATCATGTTTTTAACCGGCACTGTGGGGGTGGTTATCGGTGGGCCTATTGCGCTGTTGGTGGTGGCCACCATTGAGCCTTCGCTTATCGGTGTTGATGGCCCGGATGCGGTATGGCGAGGTATGACCACTCTGGCGGGAAG
>JBOFUF010000105.1:0-3408 GCA_051652445.1 Shewanella sp. | reverse complement strand
AATCTGTGCCTGTCTGGGACTTAAAATATCGATGCAATCAATCAATCGATAGAGAGCCTGTCTGCCATAGGTACCATAGAGCATGATTGACAAAGCCCCATGGGGAGCCAATATCTCAGCCAAGTTATTAAGCCCTAGCTGTGGATCCGCCGTATGATGCAACACCCCTGCGCAATGAATAACATCAAAACCACCCTCAGGCACCGTTATACCGGTAAGATCCATTAAATCGGCCTGACGAAACGTGAGATTGTGAAGCCCTCTTTGCTCTGCATTAAGGCTCGCCTCTTTAATGCCTACAGTATTGATATCCACAGCGGTAAAAGTGACTTCAGGTTGCAATGTTGCGGCGGCCAATACCGCAGGGCCCCGACCACAACCGGCCTCTAAGGCATGATATGGCCAACTATTTTTGGGGCTTTGCTCGACATAACTAAGCAACAGCCGAATATCAAATCCCGCCGTCATATTGGGTAACCCAGATGGATAAGGGTATTGCTCATACATCTGCTGCACACTTTGAGTCACAGGATCCATTCGGTCTCTCCTTCAATTTTGCATACCGTGCAACTTATGCTGGTCATTGGGCTGCTTTAAATTTGGATGCTGCGCTCATATCTCGCCATAAAAAGCCGATATCCCTTTGCCTACATAGGCTTGAGGCAGCTAGCTAGGCTACAAGATAACGGTTAGGCCTGCACCTGTCTATTAAACCTAATATTCACAATTAAAAAGCTTTACAGCAGATGCCAACAACTGACATCACAGATGACTCAGTAGAATTTTCTAACGCATGTTTGCTCAATATCCAAATCGCGTCGATTCGAAACGATTCAATATTTTATGTATTAAGTAACACAGGAGTAGCGTACCGACTATCGCAGTCAAAACACTGCTCACTCGGTATAAGGCGCTGAAGATTAAATCGTTATCTGGCGCTAAATACTGCCCAAACAGAATACCTAATGTCGTCATCGCCCCAAAACCCACGCCTGATCCACTGGCTTCTCGTACATGGGCTTGGCTAAAAATCATCAGCCCAATCCATAACAAGGGCACCACTAATATCAGTAAACCCGACCAATTATAGAGTAATAGCTGTGCAAAAACGCCAAAGGACACCCCCAGTAAGGTGCCTATGGCACGTTTACGGGCATAGCCAAGTACGCCATTCCAATGCATAGGAAACAAGAGCAACAAGGTGGTCGCCTGAGCCGACATTGAATCGCGTAAATTAAAGAGTTGAAATATCAAAAATGATATTGTCGCTATCGTCGCGCCAAGTAAGGCTTCATGGCGCATCCGATGTAGTGCTTTAGGTCCAGACTGGTAAGCTTCTCTTGGTTCAACATCGGGCCACAGTGCCGTCATGGCATAGGCGATACAGCCGGAAAGTACTGTCGCCCAAAAATGACTAAACACTAAATCATTTAAGTCAGTATTGGGGTAACTGGCAAAGTGCAACATGATGCTGAGACTCAGCACACCATTAGCACCAAAGAGAAACAAACTGCCACGGGACATGGCCGCAAAGCGGTATAAGAACAGGAGGAATACGATGGGCGTCATCATCCCAGGATGGCTGCCAAAAAAGCTGCCAAGTAGCCCAACTTCTAACCCCGACATCACAGATGACGCCAATAACTGGCGCATAGCGTGGCCATTCATCACAGGCACTAATCCAAGGAGTAGCATAGGAGTCACAGTGAAGAAGACCCCATTGCTCCAACCAAAAATTTTGCATAGGGTAAAACCTATCGTCGCGCCAGTCGCAATCCGTAGACACTGGCGTAAATCGTTGGCCGTCAATGGGCTATGGCGTAGTAACATGCTCTTTGCCTTATTATATCGATATCGTAAATGGGAATTTCGCGAGCTTATGCAGCAGACACACTGATGTTGTGCTGACTTTCGTCACTCGCAGCAAAGACAAGCCGATTGCGGGTCACTGATCAGTCAACGGCGATACACGCGAGTAGATAGGCTAATAAATGTAGTGCAGCAGACTAATCGCTTTAATCTGCACCTTAGCGAGCAAGCTAAACACGCGATTCTCGGGTAGCAGTTGCACAGTCGCGCGCGCACCTGCTGGTAAGCTGTTCATTGCCATATCATCTAACTCAAGATGCAGTCTCAATCTTTGAGCATCACGCACCCAACGATTTGACTCCTGTGGCGCAGCTAAACGGCCATTGGCATCGAACTGCCCCGCACTCACCCCCGCATCAACAGTGCTCACGGTAGCCTGATATAAGCGGCCAGGTTCGCCATCGAACGCAATCAAAGCGGCCGAAGATGGATGCACACCACGCAGACTTTTTTCACGAAAATCGGCAATAATATCCACTTTATCCGATACCACAGCCAATAGAGGTTGGCCTAACGTCGCAAAACTACCGACTTCTAGCTGTAGATTAGTGACGATGCCATTTTGATCGGCGCGTATCTGGGTATAAGACAAATTAAGCTCAGCTTGGGCTAAATGATTTTGCGCCTGACGCACTTTAAGGTTGGCTTCACCATAACGGCCACGGCTCACCTTGAGCTTTTCTAAGCGCGCATTGGCGGCAAGCAAATTTGCCTCTGCAGCTGCAGCATCACTCTCTGCCTGCTCACGTTGTTGTTGCGATACGCCATGAGTGACATATAGAGCATCGAGACGTTTAGCCTCACTGCGTTTTTGTTGTGAGGTGGTTTTATTGGCATTAACATCAGCCTTGGCGGCGAGCAGTGAAGCATCTAACTCAGCATTGTCTTGACGGGCTTGCTCTAAGGCTAGTGTCGCTTGTGATACCGCTAACTCATAGGGCGCGGGATCGACTTGGAACAGCAAATCACCTTTAACCACGGCTTGGTTATTGGTCACGGCTATGGTCTGGATTTTACCGCTAATCTGTGGTGTCACTTTCGTCACCACCCGAGTTGCCATGGCTTGCGGTGTCAATGGCATCATAGTATCGGCTAGCATAAAATAGCCCAACATCAGCACAAAACCGCATATAGCGAGTTTAACTAAACGGGCAAACTGTTGATCGGGTGTCATCTTCTTTCTCACAAAATAATGTCTGTGACCTTGGACAGCTTGGCACTGGCGTTATCACTGATCAGGCGGATCATGCGTTCAAATTCGCTGAGTTCGCTGGCACTTATCCCGCCTAATAACTCACGGCGCACTTGAATAATCCGCGCTTCCACTTGCTTTAATACGCCTAATCCCGCTGGCGTCAGGCGCACTATCCTTGCCCGCTTATCTGTATCGCAGCAATGACGCTCGACTAAACCTTGCTCTTCTAATTGGCCTAAGGTGCGCATTAGCGAAGCCAATTCAATCTCTAAGGCATCGGCCAGCACTTTTTGACTGACGTTGTCGCCTAGGCGCAGCAATTTCCATAATGCAGTCCAACGGGG
>JBOFUF010000104.1:0-2861 GCA_051652445.1 Shewanella sp. | reverse complement strand
AATAGGATACCAAAGCCAAGTGCGGGTAAATATTTCATGTAAGGTCTCTCTATTCGCAGGTGAAATATGCTGTCTCGTCTCCCGAAAACCACAGCATGCAAGGTATAAAGGAGTAAAGAGACATTAACTACAATAGCAGCCTAAATTTCCCTTAGCTATTAAGACCATAGTCTTATGTCTACCACAAACTTGTGCGCAATAAACGAGATGAAATCCAGTATCAAGTTAGTGTTTTCTCGGATAATCAGTGGATAAGCTTTTAAAATTACTAGATTAATCAAATTTCAATCTTATCGCTTAGTGATATCACCCACAATTTGCCCATGTGTTTGGGTGAAATAGACTAGCCAATTTCACCAATAACGCTTAGGATCGGAGTTGCATTTTTTAGCCAACATATTGTGGAGTATCAAAACATTATGGGTATCAGAGCCATAGTCGTAGACACAGCAGGCACCACGACAGACCTAAACTTTATCCAAGATGTACTATTCCCCTATTCTGTCAAAGCCTTGCCAGACTTTTTAGAACAGAACCAACACAATGTATTGGTTGAAAATTGTATCTGTGACACTAAAGATATCGCTCTCGAGCCTGAGGCTGACCTAGCGCGTGTAACTGAAATCCTACAACAATGGGTCAACGAAGACCGTAAAGCCACGCCACTTAAAACCCTGCAAGGCTTGATCTGGAAACAAGGTTACGCCCACGGCGAATTTACTGGCCACATTTTTCCGGATTTTATTGAAGCGATAACACGTTTTAGCACACAAAATCTGCGTATTTACAGCTTTTCATCCGGCTCTGTCGACGCGCAAAAACTGCTGTTTGGCCACAGTGACGGCGGCGATTTAACTGAGATGTTTAACGGCCATTTCGATACCCGTACTGGCAATAAATTAGATAAGCAGGCTTACTGTAATATCCTCAATACGATTAGCCTAAGCCCTAAACAAGTGCTGTTTGTATCTGATGTGATTGAAGAATTAAAGGCCGCTGACGCGGCTGGCATGATCACCTGCCAAATGGTACGCGATAGCAAACAACGTACTGGCGAGTTCCGCAAAATAAGCAGTTTCGATGAGTTACTGATTGAATAACTCAGCCAGGCTGATACACCAATAAAACCCAAGCGACCCTGTGGTCGCTTTTTTATGTGCCTGAACGGCTTTATTTTCTGCTCGCTCCGCGATTAAATCTCTATCGCTCCATGCCTCTTGCGTTAAACTTGTCGCTCGTTGTTCATACTGCTAATCTGACTTCCTTAAACGAGCGTTTTAACTTGGGAGTTTTTATCATGGAACAAGAACAAGCTATAGAAAAGTTTCTCGCGCAGCATCCCATCGTCACTGAAATCCCCGTTGCATGGGGTGAAATGGATGCCCTACAACACGTGAATAATGTGGTGTATTTCCGCTATTTTGAAACGGCGCGTATCGACTTTTTTAATCGCCTCTTCCCGCTAGAGACTCTGTATCAATCCAGTATTGGCCCCGTGATCAGCGAAAATCAGGCGCGCTATAAACGCCCAGTGACCTTCCCCGATACGCTATTAGTGAGTGTTAGCATTAGCGATATTCACAGCGATAGATTTACCATGCATTATCAGGCTTTCAGTAAACAGCAGCAGGCAGTAACCACCTTAGGCTCTTCCGTCGCGGTGATGTTTAACTTTAAAACCGGCAAAAAAGCCGAGTTACCGGCAGAACTGTTGGCGATTCTCAAACAGCACGAAGTCGCTTAAGCGATTAAAATCGATAACGAATTGCCAGCACACTTTAGGCTATACCTTGAGGGAAGCATGAATGTCAGATAACGAAAAACTCGAGATCGCCATTGAACATCAACTGGATAAACAGCGTTTTATTATCCCTGTCGACGGCTATGAAGCCGTGTTGGAATACCAATTATCAGGCCAGGATATTGATTTTAGCCGCACTTTTGTCCCCAACGAGCTGCGCGGTAAAGGCCTTGCCGAACGCTTAGTTCGCCACGGCTTAAAGTGGGCCAAAGGCCAAGACTTTACTGTCCAAGCTAGCTGCTGGTATGTGCAGAAGTTTTTGAAAAACTAACATCACAACACATTAAGCACGCCAAGCACAGGTTCATGGCGCTTAATTTGACTCACTTGGGCCATTCAGATTAGCGAGTATTTCGCGGATATCTTCAGGGATCGGGCGGCTTTTTTCACTGCTGTAATCGTAATGGACCAGTGTGGTTTTTACTTCGGCGGTTTTGTTGCCCGCTTGCCAACAGCTTTGAGTCAGCTCGAAGCTGCTATTACCGATACGGCTGACATAGGTTTTTACTGTGACACTCTTGCCATAGTAAGTCGGCGCGATAAATGCCACGGTAAACCCCGCCACGATTAAGTTCCACTGCTGCAAATCTAACTCGGGATTAAAGATTTCAAAGATTGGCGTGCGCGCCGCTTCGCACCATACGGGGATAACAGTGTTGTTGATATGACCTAGGCCGTCGGTTTCAGTAAATCTTGGCTGGATTTCGAGATGGTATTCTGTGGCTGACATGCAAACTTCCTTTTTATTATTTTATAACGGGAAGCACGTGGTGATTATCGCACTTCGGAGTTGGCTTCTGACCACCAAACTCATCCATTATCCTAAGCCAAACTGGTTCTAGTCACTCGCCCAAAGCTAGCATTTTAAAACTGACCACAGGCGGTTTCTTCAAGACTCGGTACTTTACCATTGTCGCGATAGCTGCGCGGTATGCCGCAACACGCATCCGCATTATTCCACAAGTACCGTTGAGCGCTCGAGTTAGACGCCTTCTATACCGATAGCGTTCGCGTCAGGAAGTCGCAGACACAAAAAAGGCCGCTTCTGCGGCCTTTAGCA
>JBOFUF010000103.1:0-5427 GCA_051652445.1 Shewanella sp. | reverse complement strand
AAAGGCTGGCGAATGCCGCTGAAGCTCTCTATATGCGTTTTTTGTGCAAAAAAACATCGGTAACATTCGTCTTAGCGCTATATTGGCTGGTTTTTCGTTCAATTGAAACCTGTGATATGGGTAAGGGTGGCGCTATAAGGACGTGGATGGAATTAGATGGCTTGGCACATTTTTATGCGATAAGTGTTTAAACATTATCATCAATAAAATTAAGGCGATTTAGTTGTCTTGAGGTCATTATGCCTGACTAAAAAGTCGCTAATAATGATGAAAGTAAAAATATTATTCATAAAGTGAGCTGCTGGCGCTTTAAATCTTATTATTTCCCTGTAAGTTAGTGCCATCTTTATCAAACTTAAGTATTCATGACAGCAACAGTAGCGAAGGTTACGATTAAAAGCGGCTCAGCACTGGCCATTAAGTTCGGCTTGTGGGGGATTGTTGGGCTTTTAATGGGTATTGTTATCAGCATTGTTGCATTCAAAGATTCTGAGTTGCATCGTTTCAGTTTTTTAAATCATACCCTAAGTGAATTAGGCGCTTATGATCATTTACCCTTTGCTGTTATTCTTAACGGTGGGTTGTTTTTTGGTAGTTTAAGTCTGGTGTTCTATTGTTTATCTTCGTTACAACAGGTGACTTCTTTCTGGGGATATCCTTTTTTTATTAGCTTAGCATTGACTTTTCTGGCTTTAGCGAGCGTGGGATTGTTTCCGGTGAACGTGTATCACTTACATGTTTTGGGACTAAAATGGTTTTTCTATCTGGGTAGCCTAAGTGCTATTTTCTACTTAGTCTTGGTGTGTTTTGGCAAATCTAATGTTGGGCGTTGGACTTGGCTGCTAGCCCTCATCGTTCTATGCAGCATGATGACCTTTCTATATGCGCCGCAATTAAATTTAGGTTTGACTGAAGGCGATAGACCATTTTATCAGGAGATGGTAATACAGCTACCGCGTCCTCGTTTGTGGTGGCCAGCCCTACTGGAATGGATAGGGCTGGGGAGTCTATTGTGCTGGACCACTGTGCTGCTTTTAAATCAGTTAAACACCCGTCAAGATGAAACAGCCTCGGCAAAACTCAGACGCTGAGTTAACTCCGATGTTGGCTTAACTCCGATGTTGGCTTAACGCCAGAGTGTGTCCCGTGCAGATTCCGAGTTAGATTAAGCTCTGGATCATGTTCTGGCCCAGACTCAGACTAAGACTAAGACTAAGACTGAGATTATGACTAAGAATCGGCATGCACAGCAAGGCCCGCTTTACCAAACCAGTAGCCATTACACTGGGTTTTCGCTAAGTTCGCATCGCTGCCAATCATAAAGTCTTGAGCATTTGCGGGCGTATTCATCGCATCAATCAAGGCATTGGCAGTGGTGATACCGTCAAGACTACTGGGCGATACCCGAAACACGTCCACCCCCATCTGTGCCATTGCTGCTACTTCACTGCGTAAATCTAAACAACTGGCGGATTGGGTTTGGATCCCATTGAGCCTGAGTAAAGATTGTTGCTCTTGGGTTTGGGCGATCAGCCCTTTACTGTAATCTCGGCATACCGTTTCACAGTGATCTTTTGTAAGCTGTTTGTGCCGCGCAGTAAAGCAGCGTGCCGAATGGGCAAGTGGCAAATAGCCGTGGCCGAGTACTTCCACCTCAAATGCGGGTTTGTCTTGGATGACTTGCTGCAACCACGCCTTAGATAATTCCACTGGCATCACAAATCTTTGCATCCCCAACTGCTGCAAAATATCTAAGCTGGCGCGGTTGTAGTTATTGATACTTGAGCCGCACACGAAGGGCAGCTTGTGCTCTTTGGCAAGATACACCGCCGCCATATCGTTTGCTTCAACAATAAATTCACCATTATCAACTTGGCGTTTAAGCTCAGTGTATTCCGATGGCGCTTCGATTAACGCCAGCGTTGAAAGCACGACTTCTTTGCCTGCCTGCTTTAGCATGTGTGCAAGCGCCAGATAGTCGCCCCACTTGAGTTCGCGCCTGCGGCTACAAACTGCCTCACCTAAATACACTAAGGGAATTTGACTGGCAGCGACGTGCTGGTAAAAGTCCGTGACCAGTTGTTTTTGCCAGCAATACAACAGTGGTCCGAGGGAAATCTTCATAAGGTATCCTTTGTCAATCTTGCTCTCTATTTACCTTTTATTGCCAATCGCGCTCATAGGCGCCAAGAGTGGTGACTTGGCCCTCGGAGATTTTCGCAAGGGCTCGACTCCAATCGCTGTGATGTGGACTATTGGAATACTGTTCGGGGTTATGTAGATAGGTATCTATGGCTTGGCGCCAAACTCTGGTGACTTGCTCAACATAAGCAGGGCTGCGTTGCCGTCCTTCGATTTTAAGCGATACTATGCCCGCACTGGCTAGCTCGGGAAGTAAGCTTAAGGTATTCAAACTGGTCGGTGATTCGAGTAAGTATTGCGGCGACTCTTGATCTTTGGTGATGTAACGGCCTTTACACACCACGGGATAGCCCATTTGTTCGTCGAGGGCCGATTTATCAATCAACACATTGTTGAGCCTGGTTAATCTGTTCTGTCCTTCTTCTTGCCAGCGAACGTGTTTTGCCGGTGAACAAGAGCCGCCAGTGTTGGGCGATTGGCCCGTTACATAGGATGACAACTGGCAACGCCCTTCGGCCATAATGCACAGGCTACCAAAAGCAAACACTTCCAAATCCACAGGGCTGACTTTTGCCAGATCGCGCACTTGTTTCATCGATAACACTCGTGGCAATACCACTCGGGCGACATTAAAGGTTTCTTTATAGAAGCTCAGCGCCCCCAGATTGGTCGCACTGGCCTGCACCGATAAATGCAGTGGCAGGTTTGGATAGTGCTTGTGGGCATAAGCGAGCAAAGAAAGATCGGCGACAATTAATGCATCCATATCAAGCTTTGCGGCTAAATCGATAGCTTGATACCAACGATCTTCTTCGCCCGGTTTAGGGAAAGTGTTTAAGGTTAAAAAGATTTTCTTGCCGTGCTGTTGCGTCAGCTCAGCGGCTTGTTGTAATTTTGCGGGAGTGAAGTTTAATCCTGCAAACGAGCGCGCGTTGGTGTCATCTTTTAACCCTAGATACACAGCGTCAGCTCCGGCATGTAATGCCGACTTTAGCGAGGCCAGATTTCCTGCTGGACACAATAGCTCCATAGTGTTGCTCCCGATAAAATGATAGCCAAAGAGTGTAGGTAAGATTGAATGGCGATGAATTGATTTAAAACAGGTTTAAGATCATAAAATCCCGATAAACTGGGAGATATCATGTTTTATTCTTCTAGGGTTCCCGCTATGTCCGCTGTTTTTTTTGCAAAATGTGCTCAGCACCTTTTAGAGTTCACTCCAAAAGCCATCGGCTTTCCACTCGCTCGGATGCCGTTTAGCCTCAAAGCAAAAGTCATTAGCCAATTACTCGAACTCTTACTTGCTGAGCAAGCCGCTGACGATGAGCTTGGATTTTTGACGGACAAGTGGGTGGCGATTCGAGTGGAAGACATAAACTTAGCCTTCGAGGTGAGTTTTAATGGCAAGTGGCAAGTCAGAGAGCTCACCGATGCGCAGGTGACCTTTAGTGCCAACTCTGCAGAGCTAGTGTTAGTCGCGGCGGCGAAGGAAGATCCCGACACGTTATTCTTTCAGCGTAAGCTGAGTATTCAAGGGGATACAGAATTAGGCCTTGAAGTGAAAAACCTGCTGTTAAGTATCGAATTTGCCAGTATGCCAGCCCCTATTCGTCTCAGTGTTGCAAAACTTGCTGCTGTGATTGAGCGCCTGCAAATTGAAGCGAAACCAACAATGATCCTCGCTAAGTCCCCAAGCTAGAATTGAATCTGTCACATGTTTAATCCGAATACATAAAACAAAAAGCCCTGATGCAAATCATCGGGGCTTTTTGTTTTAAACCGTGCGCTATTAATTACTTTTGCGTTAACACGGCAAATTTCACTAACAATTCGTCGTTAGATTCGACATGGTTTGGATCTGGGTCGATGCAATCAATGGGGCAGACAGACACACAGGTCGGCTTGTCGTAGTGACCCACACATTCGGTGCAGCGGTCTGGATCGATTTCATAGATCTCTTCGCCCATAGTGATGGCCTGATTAGGACATTCAGGTTCACACATGTCACAGTTGATGCAGCTATCGTCGATCAGTAGTGCCATTAGCTTAACCTAGTTCATGTGGGTTGCGAGTATCCTGACCTTGGGGCAAGTTACGCAGCAAAATACCGTGGCTTAAATCGACTTCTTTCGGCACGGGAAGATATACCGTGTGTCCAGAACCTAAGCCCGCTTCAACGGCTTCAGCTTTGCGGTTTTCGAGTTGTTCAATGGTTAAACTCATATTGCCTTGGGGCGTCATCAGTTCAACACTGTCGCCAACGGAGAATTTATTTTTGACTTCGATTTCGGCCAATCCTGCAAGATTACGTTTGCCCGTCAGTTCACCTACAAACTGTTGTGTATCGCTGACTGAGTAGCCATAGTCATAATTTTGATATTCATCATGGACATGGCGACGCAAAAAGCCTTCGGTATAACCACGGTGGGCTAGACCTTCTAATTGATTCATTAGGCTGCGGTCGAAGTCTTTACCCGATGAGGCATCTTCAATCGCGCGGCGATACAGTTGTGCGGTACGGGCAACGTAATAGAAGGACTTAGTGCGGCCTTCAATTTTGAGCGAGTCTATGCCCATTTTAGTCAGGCGCTCAACGTGCTGAATAGCCCGTAAGTCTTTAGAATTCATGATATAAGTGCCGTGCTCATCTTCGTAGGCGGGCATGTATTCGCCGGGGCGATTGGCTTCCTGTAGTAGGTAAATTTGATCTGTGGGGGCGCCTGCGCCTAAGGTTGTTGGCGTTTCAATTTGCACCGCGTTTGGCATGGCAATGATGTCACCGCTGTCATTTTGTTGCGCTTCGTGTACATCGTATTTCCAGCGACAAGAATTAGTGCAGGTGCCTTGGTTCGAATCGCGTTTGTTGATATAACCCGAGAGTAAACAACGGCCTGAGTACGCCATACACAGGGCGCCATGGACAAACACTTCAAGCTCGATATCCGGGCAGCGCTGACGAATTTCTTCGATTTCATCTAAGGACAATTCGCGTGACAGGATCACACGCTTGATGCCTTGGGTTTGCCAAAACTTAACCGAGGCCCAGTTAATGGCATTGGCCTGCACGGAGAGATGCACCACTTGATCAGGAAAGGCTTCACGTACCATCATGATTAAACCGGGATCGGACATGATCAATGCGTCAGGCTTCATCGCCACTACGGGTTCCATGTCCTTGATATAGGTTTTTAGCTTGGCATTGTGGGGCGCGATATTACTCACCACATAGAGTTTTTTCCCGAGTGCATGGGCTTCTTCAATCCCAGTGGCAAGGTTTTCCATTTT
>JBOFUF010000102.1:0-5789 GCA_051652445.1 Shewanella sp. | reverse complement strand
CTGCAATTGCGCCGCACATTGCTGCCGCGCAAGTGGGCGTGAGCTTAGCGCCAGAGACGATTATCGAGCAGTTAGATTTAGCGGCATTTGCTCAAGCGGATTTTTGTTTGATTGAGGGCGCGGGCGGTTGGCGCTTACCCTTAGGTGAGGGCAGGTATTTTTCGGAAGTGGTACAGCGATTAGCATTGCCAGTGATCCTTGTGGTTGGCATGAAACTCGGCTGCTTAAATCACGCCTTGCTGACTCAAGAGGCGATATTGGCCGATGGGCTTAAGATTGCAGGTTGGGTTGCAAATGGTGTCGATCCGCATATGAGTATGTTTGAGGAAAACCTGTCGAGCCTTAAAGCGATGATGTCTGCACCTTTCCTCGGTTGTGTGCCATTTTTGACCGTGCCAAGTGCTGAAAATGCCGCCGATTATCTTGATACTACAGCGTTTTTTCAAAGCTCAGAGCGAATGCTTAGCCAGTGCTTAACGCCTGTCTAGCGAAGGCTCAGTCGCTTAGCGGCTCAATATTTTAGGCTAAGTTTTACCCTAAGTGGTACTGCTAATATCTTTAGACAACAAAATAAGCCTCACATTAGGTTGAGGCTTATTTCAGGACGAGACATTTCAGGACGAGACAAAGCAAGGCTGCAAATTAAAACGAATAGTCGCTATCAGCTGTTGATGTGCAGCTTCAATGCGGTTGACGCTTTAAAGCTGGGCTGATTGTAACCGTCGATGTCTATGGCTTCGCCCGTTTGTGGATTGCGGCCAGTTTTAGCGACATGGTATCTGAGTTCAAAGGTGCCAAATTGTGTTAAGAAGATTTTTTCGCCTTCGCTTAAGGCAATGTGGATCTGTTGCAGTATCTGCTCAACCACGGGTTTGGTACTTGTTTGCGATGCATTGAGATCGGCGGCAATACGTTGGATAAGTTGTGCTTTGTTCATAGACATCCCTGAAGTCAGCTTAGGTTAAATCGAAGGGGTGTTATAACAAGCTCGTGTTAAGATTGAAAGCCATAACAAGCTTAGCGCGCTTGATTGATGTTTTATTGACAGGCTTGTCATGATTTTGATGAGAGTGTGCTGCTAAAGTGAGTGCCCGTTTGTTGGATAGGATGACATGCCGAAGTGGCTGAGTGAGTTGAAAGGCTTAAGCGCAAGGCGTGTTACGCTTAAGCTATGGATTGAACGCTATTTACCCCTTGGGTTGTGAGAAACCGTTTTTTAAGCCTCGGCTATGAAAACAGCGTTTCTTCCAAGGTGCGACCTTTCAGCAGCATCTTGTATTGCCACTTATGCAGGTTGAAAAGGGTAAATAGCCGCATCTCTATATCACTGTTCAGTGCTTTTTCGTCATCCGTAGCGAGCTGGATAATAAACACATTGCTCTGTTTTGAGCTGACATCCACCACTCCCGCCAGTTTTGCCACTTCCGCTACCAGTTCATCGCTGTCACAGCTTTGCATGGTTAACGTCAGATAATCGCTATCGGTCGATGCATGCATAGACACTGCTTGGCTCAGTTGGCCCTTATCTAAATATAAAACCTGATCGCACAATTTTTCGAGCTCATCAAGATTATGGGAGCTGATCATAAAGGTTGTGGTGGGGGATAAGGCTTTGACCAGTTCACGGACTTTTTTCGCATTGGCGGGATCAAGTCCCGCCGTCGGCTCATCCAATAACACTAATGCTGGCGAGCCAATTAGCGCTTGTGCAATCGACACCCGTTTACTCATACCGTGGCTGAGACTAGGCGGTTTTTGCTCGGCGACATCCGCTAAATCGACCAAGGTTAATACGCGCATAGCCTCTTGGTTGGCTTGTGCTGTGCTCATACCCTGCAGACGCGCGAAAAAGCTTAACTGACTGACAATCGTCAAGTTGGGATCGAGTTCTGCATCCTGGGGTAACGCGGCAACTTTGCCTAACAATTTAGGGCTGTTAGGGGCTTCGCCGAGTAGGGTTATGGTCCCGGAGCTTGGTGATAAATAGCCGCACAACAAACTAAAAAGCGTGGTTTTACCGGCGCCATTGGGACCGACAAGGGCGATGGGGGCACCTGCTTCAAGGCTGAAATTAACATCATTCAGTGCTTTTTTACTGCCGTAAAGCTTCGACAGTCCTTGGCATTGGATCAGACTCATAGTGAGCTCCTTTGCATATAAATTCTGCCGAGCAAGAGGGCGACAGCGGTTTGTAACAGTGGAATAGGGGCATAGACTAAGCTATTGAGGCCATTGGTATTAAGCATGTTCGGTAGTTGAGCACCGGGCAATATCCACTGAAGTTGTGCAAGTAGGTTCGATTGATTAGCTAACAGCATGATAGTGATGGAAATTACGGTCCATAAAATGGTAGCAAATACCATTGCTTGGCGCGCCGTGCGTGCATATAGGGACAGTAACGTCATGACCGCGGTGTAGGGCAAGATGACGATGATGAGATTGAGGCTAACTAAGGCGCCAGAGGTTAACGCAGGTAACAATAGTTGGCTATCACGGCTAAGCGCCAGAGCGACAGTGGCGATAATCGTGCATAGGATCAGCAAACCTTGGATCAGAATTTGGCCAAGGAAACGACCAAACAATAAACTGTCGCGACTTGTGCGTAGGGTTAAAAAACGCAGCGTGCCACGGGTTTTATCGGAGGAGAACTGATCGGCGGCGATAAGAATGCTAAACAGTGGAAACAAATACAGTGCAAAACACCAAAATACCGCCATTTCAGCCACAGGCCATTCAAAGAGTACATTGAGGGTATTGACCCCAAATAGGAAGTCGATGACATTTTTTACATTGGGCTGCAGTGACATAGCCGATGCACTTTGAATGGGGTAAATCAGCAGTACGCCCCAAACTAAACCAAAGGCTAACAAGGCGAACATGCCTCGGGTATTAAATAAAAATTTGCGCAGTTCAAACAGGGCGATAATAAATATGTTTTTGAAACTGCTGGGTGGATTATGGGTCATGTGCTGTCTCTATTCTTTTGCGCTAGGTTCAGGGGCTCGCTAGGTTCAGGGTCTATGGTGCTTGGCGCGACTATGCAGGTGCGGTTAAGTTTCTCACCTTTGGGTAGACAGTGGATCGGCCGATAAGTGCCATGTTGCCTGTATGGCACTTATTATCCATCAGTATTTACAAGTCATTATCTATCGCTAATTAGCTCAATGAGGCGATTAATTCATCGAGCTTTTGCGTTAGTTCGGCGACTTGTTGTTCAAGCTCGGTCACTCTGCAGACTAATTCAAGCGGCTCTGCAACTACAGACACAGCGACATGGCCTAAGCTATGACTTGTGCTATTGGATTGACTCGCACTTTCGTGCGATGACGCTGCAGAGAATAATTCCACATAACGGCATTCGCGACGACCTGCTTCTCTGGGTAACGGTGTTAAGAAGGGCTTTTCACGGCTCATTAATTGGCGGATGCAATCTTCCACTTCGATCACGTCTTTAAATTCGTGCAATCGATTACTGCGGGTGCGCAATTCTCCCGGCGTTTGTGGGCCACGTAATAGCAACAAACAGACGATGGCGAGTGCGGCGGGGGACAGTTGAAGTTCACTGAATTCGGTATTACAGAATCTGTGCTTATACTTAACCACGCGACTGCCAAATCCCGACTGTTCGCTGATCAAACGTTTCCGATTAAGTGAATCAACGGCGATTTGCACTTGGGTTTCGTTGAGTTCGAGTACCGGCTCGCGGCTGGTTTTTTGATTGCAGGCTAAGGTCAATGCGTTTAGCGAGAGTGGGTATTGCTCGGGGGTGGTGATTTCTTTCTCAAGCAGGCATCCGATGACTCTGGCTTCGTGTAACGTGAGTTCCATATAAGCTCCAAAGAAAAAAGCATGGCTTTGTTTATAACAGAGCCATGCTTAATATCCTAGGAGTTGTCAGTCAAACTCTGCCTTAGTGGCGGCAAACTATACAATTCTATAGCTAAGTACTGAATAGAGTTGATTATTCTGCCGCTTCAGTTAAACGCAGACCATCATTATCAATACTCAGTTGGCCATTCTTAAACAAGCCACCAATGGCTTTTTTAAAGGCTTTTTTACTCATACCCAGCTGATCGTAAATGATTTCAGCATCGGTTTTATCGGTCAGGGCTAAAAAACCGCCAGCTTGTTTGAGTTTAATCAGAATAATATGTGCGTGCTTATCTAACTCTTGTTTGCTGCCTTGTTGCAGCACAAGATCAATTTTGCCATCGCGGCGCACTTGTTTGATGAAACCTTTGAGTCTTTGGCCGAAACGCAGTTTTTGGAATACTTCGTTTTCATAAATCACGCCCCAATGGGCATGATTAATAATGGCTTTATAGCCTAAATCTGTGGTGCCGCCGATGTATAAATCGACCTGTTCACCCACGGCATAGTCAGGCTCGGTCTTATCGAGGAACTTGTCGATTTTTGATGAGGCCATGATGCGTTCATCGGCGCGGTTAGCGTGTACATAGACCAGATATGAGCGGCCTTCTTCGATGGGCTTATGTTGCTCACCAAAGGGCAGTAACAAGTCTTTATCTAAGCCCCAGTCTAAAAAGGCGCCATAAGGGCCGGTTGCGACGGCTTTCAAGTAGGCAAATTCGCCTACCTGTGCCAATGGCCGGCGCGTGGTAGCAATCACGATATCTTCAGAATCTAGATACAGAAACACGTCAAGCAGGTCACCGACTTGGCAGTCTTTTGGAGTGACTTTGTTTGGCAGCAGTACTTGCCCTAATTCGTGGGCGTTTAAATACACGCCAAAGCTGACTTGTTTTACAACCTCAAGTTTGCAGGTTTTACCTATCTGTACCATGGATCTCTCTGTGTATAATGGAATGTGATTCGGCTGTGATTATACACTTTGAGGCTGAAACTGCAGCATTATTGTCTCTGGGCGCTATCTTAACGTGAGGATGCCGACACTTCGCCTAGGCTTGACCTCGCATTGTGCCTCGAAGGAACCACTGATGCGTGGTGGTTGTGGTACGGTGATCTTGATTGTTTGGCTTAGCTCTATTTTAGCAAATGTGCGGCATTTAAGTGCTATACAAAAAGCAGAGATATTGACTGGGAGACATGCCAAAAAAGGATCAAGGCGATATAAAAAATATTGCACAGGCGAGTAGAGTGTTCATGTATTAAGCAACTCATTCTATTAAACTTAACGCTAGTGGAAGGCACTCGCTTGTTAAGCGAGTGTTTATTATATTTTAATGCAAAAGATTAAATGAGATTCTTGCTTGCATTCTGCGACATTGCGCGGTTTAATTACGCCCGTCAACGACTTGGCTTGTGAGAAACATGGCAACGATTACGATGTGAGTCGTAGCAGCTTTTATGGTTCACCAGTCATTAACCGTGTAATTAACCTCAGAGGTGAATACATGCAGTTAAGAGGTTTTGTTATTCGCTAATGCACAAGCATCCATTTTTTGCACTTTGTCTAAAAGTGTCACAATGCCAACGATCGATTGTCGTGCCATACGATGCTACCGGTCTTAAGCATCTCACGTTGATCCGCATCAATTCTGGCCGTGAAGAAGCCAATAGTCCTCTGTTAAAATAATCTTGCCTAGGCATAAGCTGATTTGGCGTTTTCGCGAGTTCGGTGTTATCGGTTTTTGTTTTCTATTGGTATTTATCGATGTCTGCAGGTCGTTATTTCTTTACACGCCTTTTAAGCTCGTTATGGGCGAGATGTTTTAAGGTAGCGACAAGGTCAGTTGTCTGTTGCGCTATGAAATGAAAATCGCCGCAATGTCACTTACACTAACGTGACGTTGCGGCATTAAGTAGAA